>DNRQ01000081.1 GCA_003499925.1 Geobacter sp. | reverse complement strand
GCCAACCTGTCGAAGTTGACAGAGGAACTTCGAGGGGGTCAGGCACGATTTAATGTACGCGTGGCTTGAGGTCAGGGTGTTTTTTGAAGAATCGGCGGGCTTGGCGCAAGAAACACTCTGGCGTACTAATAGCGTACATCAGACCGGCTCTTCAGCATCGATCGCCTGCAACAGATCGTCCGCCGTGGTGAACCTGGTCACCCGCCCGTTCTTCACATCCTCAAGCGCCATTCGCACACGTGCCACGTATGCCTCGTTTGCCTCGGCAACCAACTCCTGATAGCGGGCTTCGGATAGCACTACGTACTGGGGCTGGTTGTTTCTGATCACATGGACATCACCGTTGGCTATCAGATCGTCCACCGCCGCAATGCCGCGTCGCTTCAATTCCTGCGCAGGAAGGGAGTTCACGGGAGATTCCTTTTAGTACTTTATTGGGTACTGAAATCATAGCTGGAGAGCCATCGTATTTCAACCTCATTTCAATCCGGAGAGGGCGAACCCTGCCAAATTGAAGAAATGAGAAGCGACTCTCAACCAGACGCCTGGACCGGTCAAGCCGGCCCCCTGTGTCAGATGAGGGGGGAGCAATGAAGGGTGTACATTCAACGATACATATATGACAGAAAAGCCTAAAGTTGAGAAGAAGTCAGAATGGAGATGACCTTACCCATTGCGTTGGAGGCGGACCAAGCTAAGAGTCAAGTATTATCAGCAAATACGACAAAACAGCCTCATTTTAAACATTAAAAGTGGTTTCAGCGTTGCTGGGAACCATGCCGCGAGCGAGAGCGTAGGCGAACATGGGGCAACGAATCCATAGGTCGGGCGTTCGAATCGCTCCAGGCGCACCATCAAAAAAAAGGGGTTACAGTTCACGCTGTAGCCCCTTTTTTGTCTTGCCCCCGCCAGCTTTTGCCTTATCTCCTCGGCCTCCCCCTCACTCGGCTGAAATCTCTCCAGCTTTTCATCGACTCGCGATAGAGTCCGGTTCCGTCCCGGCCCCGGGGCGGGAGATCTCGTCGGGAGGCTGGCAACCGGGGAATGCCGTGATGCGCAGCGAGTTGCCGAGCACGGTGAGACTGGAGACCACCATCGCCAGCGCCGCCAGCAGCGGATGGAGCAATGCGGCGGCCGCTGCGGCAAGGGCGACCGCGTTGTAACCGAAGCTCCAGGCGAAATTGCCGCGAATGATCTTCCGCGTCTCTTTGCTGAGGCTTATCAGCCACGGTATCTGCATGAGCTGTCCGGAGAGGATCACCACGTCCCCCGACTGCTTGGCGAGTTCGGTGCCCGCGCCCAGGGCGATGCCGGTGTGGGCTGCCGCGAGGGCAGGCGCATCGTTTATGCCGTCACCAATCATGGCAACGGTCCGCCCCGCCGCCATGACGGCTGAAATTGCCTCAACTTTTTGTACCGGGCTGCGGGGGGCCGATACCTCTTCCATGCCGACCCGGTCTGCAATTGCCGATGCGGCGGCAAACCGGTCACCGGAGAGGAGCACGCAGGCCATGCCGCGCCTCCGAAGCTCCGCCACGCACGGGCCGGCATCGGGGCGGATCGTGTCGGTGAACAGCAGACGGCCGCGAAGCTCGCCATCCCACGCCACATCTACCATGGTGCTGCTTCCATCCATGGCAGGAGAACCGGCAGCTCCCGACACGAAAATCGCTGTGCCCGCCGTTACCTGCTTCGCCACCCCCCGCCAAGTAACAGCGCCGCTGATGCCTCTTCCGGGGCAGACCTGGACCTGCGACACGGAACCGGAGTCGGCTCCGCATCCCCGCGCCATTGCGATGACGGCCTTGCCGAGAGCATGCTCGCTTGCCGATTCCAGCGCGGCCAGCCGGCCCAGCAGCTCGTATTTATCCAGAAGCGGGTCGATCGGCACGATCTCCTGCACGATGGGACAACCGGTGGTGATGGTACCGGTCTTGTCGAAGAAAACGGTTTCGGTCTTTGCCATCCGCTCCATCACGCTGCCGCCCCGGACCACGATGCCGGCTCTGGCGGCGCGGGAAATGGCCAGCGAGGTGGCAAGCGGCGTGGCGATTCCCATGGTGCACGGGCAGGCGACAACGAGAACGGAGAGGGCGCTCAACAGCCCCTGCCCCGCGTCCCCGAGCATGGACCACCAGACCATTGATCCGGCCGCAATGATCAGTACTGCCGGGATGAAAAGGGCCGCCGCCCGTTCCGCGATTCGCTCCGCCCGTGAGGGTTTGCTCCAGGCATCGTGGATCAGGTCGATGATGCCGTGCAGCAGCAGTTCCTTTCCGGTCCTATCGGCCTGCACCAGCAGCGTCCCTGATCCGTTCACGGTGCCGGCGATGACCCGGTCTCCGGGAGTGCAGAGCCGCGGCAGAAACTCCCCGCTGAAGGCTGCTTCCTCGATGCTGCTGGCCCCCTCCAGAATGCAGCCGTCCACAGCGATCCTCTCCCCCGGACGGACCCGAACCAGGTCTCCGGGTCGCAGCAGACCGATCCCCACCTCATCCACACCCGACGAAATCACCCGCATCGCGGTCTCCGGCAGCAGCGATTCCAGAGTATGGAGCAGATCGGCGGCTCGGGTCTTGGCCGACGCTTCGATGATCTTCCCCAAAGTGACCAGGACCGGGAGCATGGTTGCCGTGTCGAAGTAGACCTCGCCGGAGCCGCGCACGGCGTTGACCGCACTGACCGCGAAGGCGGACAGGGAGCCGCCGGTGATGAGAGCGTCGAGGCTCAGCCTCCTTTCGCCCAGCTCACGGACTGCTCCGGCAAGGAAGGGGGGAATCAGCACGGCCAGGGCGGGGAGGGCCAATCCGAGGAGTATCAGGCGGAACAGGGGGATGGTCTCGGTCTCCACGCTGCCGGAGTAGAGCAGCAGGGAGATCATCATGATGTTCATGGCAAGCAGTGCGCCGAAGCCAAGCCGCAACAGGTTCCAGCTGTGATCACCCTGCTCCTGCTTCCCGATGATCATGGCGACCACGCGACAGGCGTGGCAACAGAAGATTTCGACTGATGCAGAGCGGGTGTCGCCCGAAGCGGAAGGGGCTGCCGTCACCGGCAGACCGCAGTGTGCGCAGGCGCATCGGTAAGGTTTAATTGCCGCTGCCGCTTCCATGAACCTCCCCGGCGCAGCAGGGTTTGCTCTCATCGGCTTGAGCCTGGTGCAGCGCGGGTCTGGGCGGGCACCCCAGCAGTTGATGAAATAACTCCGTTCCCCTGAGGGCGGTGGAAAGGCCCAGGATGATCAGTATGATGCCGCCAGCTTTTGGTCCCCAGTTGCGCAGATGCACCCCGGCCAGGCGGGTCAGTCCCCCGAGCAGCAGAAGTGGCGACATCGTGCCAAGGCTTAGGGCCGACATCGTTGCCATTCCGGTTAACACCGAGCCTGATTGCAGCGAGTAGGCAAGGAAGGCGATGACAATGGGGCAGGGGAGAAAACCTGTGGCCAGGCCCATGGAAAGGGCGGCGCCGGGCGAGGAGGCGCTGAAAAACTTCCGGCCAGCCGCGGCCAGGGCACTTTCCGGGTTGCTGCCGGGTTTTTTGCCGCAGACCGGCAACAGGCCGAGCAGGCTGAGTCCCATTAGCAGGATGATCCCCCCGGCTGCGTAACTGAGGATGTTCTGGAACGGGCCGTAGCTCGGGAAAAATAGTTCCAGAAAGCGGCCGGCGAAACCTGCCGCCGCTCCCAGGAAGGTGTAGGTGCAGAGTTTTCCGGCGTGCCAGAGAAGCTGGCCGGTGAGCATGCTTTTTCGGTCTTTGCCCTGCGACAGATGAAGGACGAAGCCGCCGCACATGCCGAGGCAATGGGCAAAGGCGAGGAGCCCGCCGGCAAATCCGAGATACATGTGATGTGCGATAGAATCCATTTTGTGCTCCCGAGGGCATATTCTTACCTGATCAGTGCTAATCTTCAGCCACTGCCCCAAAACCCCCTCCCCTTCAAGGGGAGGGCCGGGTGGGGATGGGTTTTTCGGCATCAAAGCACCCCATCCCCCTCCTAACCTCCCCCTTGAAGGGGGAGGGACAAACAACTGGCTGAAGATTGTACCTAATCAGGTATTCTTATGCTGCCTGCGACATTGCACGTCGGGTTACGCCCGGCGGGCTAACCCGACCTACGGCTACCAACTCTCCTCCCCCCGGAGGGGGGAGGCCGGGAGGGGGGAAGGCTTCGGCACCTGCTAAAGACCGACTGCCTCCCTCCCCCCTCCCTAGCCCTCCCCCTCCGGGCACTGCCATTAAGTTAAGGATGGTGCTCATCTTCAGCCAATGATGTGCCAGTTGAAGGCCTCCCCCTTTGCAAAGGGGGATTGAGGGGGATTTNNAAGGGGGGAGACGCCTTAACTTAACGGCAGTGCCCCCTCCGGGGGAGGGGACTGCTTGGATGTGCCATGCGGAGGGTGCCAGGCCGAATTCCTCAAGGGTGGAATTACCTGGCTTGCGGCAGCGACCGCACGAAGAGCACCAGGTACCAGCGATGCTCCTGTGGGACGACACGCTCCAGCACCGGCTCGTGCCCGACTCCGGTGAGCATGGAGCGCAGCAGATCGCCGTCGCCGTAACGGGTAATCTTCTCCGTTCTGAGATCAGCGGGCACAGGTATGTAGCTCTGGCCTACCGGACCGTTGCCTGCGCCGGTATCGCCGTGGCAAAAAACGCAGTAGTACTGGTAATAGACCTTGCCCCTGTTCAGATTGACGATGCTTGACGGCAGAGGGTTCTTCAGGGCTGCTGACTCTGCGGCTGAAGGATCGGGACGACGGACGGTCACGGTGCCAACGACACGAGGAGGCATCTCCTTTTGAAACTCGCGGAAATGGTGCTGCACCGTCATGCGCGGGCCGTTGTAAAGGACGTATCCGAAAATCGCTGCCAGCAGCAGGGGCGGGATGACGAGCAGCAATATGATTATCTTCTTCATCATCTTCTGGTCCCCCGCTAGTTCCGCTTGGCCGGTACTCGCTCGGCTGGCGCCGGAGCATTAGGCTGTGCCTCGGGGAGCCTCATGATCTGCTGCTGCGGCTTCTTCGAGAGGTCGGGCTGCTCTGTGGAGTAGATCGATTCTGCCGGGGTATCGGGAAGTTGTCCAAAATCCCAGTACCTCGGTGCGTCGGGGACCAGGCTGTACACGAGCCAGCCAAATCCCATGATCGATGCGCTGAACAGTATGAGGATCACCCATTCCCAAGGCGAGGGAAGTTCCTGATGCTCGTCATATAGGTGTTTGTCTTCCATAAGGGGCCTCACCAGTTGGGCGGGATACGCGCATTCTCCAGCACTTTGATGATGGTGTAGGTGACGGCGCCTACAACCACAAGGATGAGCACCCAGGGCATGAACTGGGTAATCCAGGCGAAAAAGGTCTTGAGGTCCTTCACCTTGACGGTCTCACTCCTCCCTTCGATTCCGCGCGGGAGCCACATGGCCTGGTAGGTGAGGCAGAAGACCAGCACCAGCGCCACACCCAGTACCAGCGTGATTACGATCCATTGGTGCTGCAGCACGTACAGATTGAGCATCATCATAGCCGACTCCCGTGCTCCTGCTGGCGCTCTACATCGGACTCGTCACCCATGGGGATGCCGCTTGCAAGCGGCAGGTAGCGCGCCCGGTCCTGATGGGAAAATTGCCCCGATCGGATGGCCCAGAGGAAGAAAGCGGCGATGCCGCCGGTCATGAGCAGCAGAAAGCCGATCCACATGAACAAAAAAGTTTGTCCTTCCAACAGGCTGTTCATCGTGCTCCTTCCGTCCCCGGCACCGGATAGGTGTTTTTCCACTCCCCCTCGAAGGAGGCGTCGATGCCGCGCGGCTCCACGTTGGCGTCGGTGTAGCCTAGAAAGAAAACTCCCAGGTAGTTCGCCAGGTCCCAGATCTTTTCCGACTCCAGGTGCTTCTTGAAATACGGCATCCCGGTACCGGTCACGCCGTTCATGATCTGGTAGTAGAAGATCCCGCCGATAAACCTGTTCTCGACCAGGTGCCTGCGCAGGGTGGTGAAGTCCAAGGGAGGCGGGCTTAAGTAGGGCTTGGCGGGTCCGTTCCCGTCGCCGATCGGACCGTGGCAGTTGATGCAGAATTCCTGGTACATCCGCTTTCCCCTTTGCAGGGCAGCCTCGTTGGCGGGATAGGGATTGGGCATCCGTCTCCAGACCTCGGGAACCTGGCTGTGCAGCCATTCGATGTTCCGGTCCGCCCCGCCGTTGAAGGCCGCCACGGCCTGCGCCTTGAACTGCTTTTGCCGGTTCTGACGCAGGTCGGCGTCCTTGCCTCCCAAGGCCTGGACATAGGCGGTGAGCCGGGTGATCTTGCGCTCCCCGAGAAACTCCCAGGAGGGCATCAGCGAGATGGGACTGGTGAACCTCGGGTTCACGAAGTGGGCGGTGTTCCAGTCATCCGGGTGCTCCCCGCCATCCTGCGAGAGATCCGGCCCGGTCCGCTCGGTGCCGAGGATCACCGGCTCGAACCCGACATAGTCGCCGCTTTGCGCGATCCTCTCCGCTCCGATATCCCAGTCGTTGGTCCGGACGAAGAGCGAGTGGCAGTAACTGCAGCCGTTTTGCACGTAGAGCCGGCGCCCCGCATCCTCCTCGGCGGTGAGGGGGCGCCAGATCTCGGAGGGGACCTCCTTCATGGTCATCGAGGGGATCCCGACGATGATGAAGGAGGAGGCCCAGAATACCATCAGGGCGCCGACTATCAGCACGGCAGGGGTCATCTTCATGCCGCTTCCTCCGCACCCAACTGCTGCACCGGCTGCACCTCGACTTCCCTTCCCTGGCGCAGCGTCATGACCACGTTGAAGAATCCCGCCACGGCTCCGGTGAGGATGAAAATGCCGAGCGCCGCCCGCGATACCATGAAGGGTGCCAGTTGCGGCAGCACCCGCATCACGCTCTCGCCGTTGTGCCAGGAGGTCCCCTGGATCAGGCCGGCTGCGGTGAGCACGAGGAAGAATCCGGTAAGACCGAAGGTGATCAGTCCGAACTGCAGGCTGACCAGCTTTTGAGAATAGAGCTCGCGGCCGGTCACCAGGGGGAGGACGTGCCACATGGCGCCCAGCGCGATGTAGCCGCCGAAGCCGAGCATGGCGATGTGCGCGTGTCCCACGGTCCAGTTGTTGAAATGGGTGACCCGCTGCAGGAAGGGGAGCGACTGCACGGGGCCCTGGATGCAGGTCACGATATACCAGACGATGCCGCCCATGACGAGCCTCGCCGCCGGGTCGCCCCAGACCCGCCTGCCGAAGCCGCGTGCCGTCATCCAGAGGTTCAGCACCACGATGGAGACCGGGATGATCATGGAGATGGAATCGACCACCGAGACGGTCTTGAGCCAGTTGGGAATGGGGGACTGGAGCACGTGGTGCCCGCCTATGTGCGTGTAGAGGGCCACCAGAAACCAGAAGCCTAATAGCGACAAGGTGTGCGAGTTGAGCGGCGTCCTGGTCGTCCGGGGGATCACGTAGTAGGCGGCGCCGGTGGCAAGCGGCGTGATCAACAGGCCGGGGAGGTTGTGTCCCCAGAACCAGAGGAAGATCGAGTCGATCAGCCCGGGCATGGCGCCGGTTGCGGGGTGCCACATGACGTTGCCGATCGGATAGTTGCAGGCGGTCCAGAGAAAGGCGGCCATGAAGTACCAGACCGAGACGTAGAGCAGCTTTTCATTGCGGTTCACGATGGTAAGCACCAGGTTGATGATGAGGCAGACCGAGGCCAGCATCAGGGAGACGTCGGCCAGCCAGACGTACTCGCTGTATTCGCGCCCTTGCGTGTAACCGAAGGAAAAGCAGAGCGGCCCGCTCGCGATGGTCAGGTTCCAGAAAACAAAGCTGACCCAGGCGAGCGGCTCCGACCAGAGTCTGGTTCTGAGCAGCGCCGGCACGTAGTAGAGGCCGGAGCCGATGAGCATGGTGCCGACGAAGCCGTAGAGCATGGTATTGACATGGATGGGTCGCTCGCGCCCGAAGACAAGCCAAGGCACGTTGGAGAAAAACTCGGGCGATACCAGATGGATCGCGGAGACCATGCCGTAGAGCGCCCCGACCACGAACCAGGCGGCACCGGCTATCATGAAGGCGAGCGCGGCACTTTGCGGTTTATTGATGAATTTGACCATGACGCCCTCGTGAGAAAGACATTTTTCTCCCCCCTTTGTAAAAGGGGGGTCGGGGGGGATTTTGCCCAAGGTGCCACAGTGCGCAGCTAGCGCTAACTGCAAATCCCCCTAAATCCCCCTTTGTCAAAGGGGGACTTTTAACCCCTACCTGTGGCAGGTGAAGCAGTCGGTCGTCGCCTTGTTGTCCCGGTGGCACTGGATGCAGAAACCCATCTCGAACTTGCGCGCCTGGACCACCCGGTCCATCGCTGAGACATCGCCGTGGCAGACGCCGCAGTCAAAGCCCCTCTGGATGTGCACGGAATGTTCGAAATATACGAACTCGGGAACCCAGTTCACCCGCTCCCAGATAACCGGCCTGTTCCGGGCGAAGTGCTGCCGCAGTTTCGCGATGTAGGGGTGGCTCCTGATGATGCGGGAGTGGCACAGCAGACAGGTCTCCAGGGGCGGTATCCCTGCCCGCGATGAGCGAACCGCTTCGGTGTGGCACATGAAGCAGCTCACCTGCTTGCTGTGCACGTGCACGCGGTGGCTGAACGGGATCGGCTGGCGCGGGCCGAGCCCCGCCGGGTACGGGATGTCGAAATAGAGCAGCCCGGCCCCCAGGAAAAGCAGCAGCACCGCGACCGTGGCAATTTCGGGCCAGCGCCGCAGCGGTCCCTTCCTTCTTGGCGTCTCTTTCCCGGCGGCATTGGTCATGGCTTTTTCTCTTCAGGAAGATACTGGTCAGGGAGGTAGCGGTGGAACTGTTCCATCCCCAGACCGAGCATGCCGATGAAGGCCGCCGCCATGGAAAGCTCGCTCAGCCCCAGCCGGGCCTGATGATCGAAGGTGGGGGCCACCAGCCACCAGCGCTCGATCCACATGCCGGCAAGGACCGCGAGCGAGATCGCTCCAAGCGACCAGCGGTTGCGTTTGGACCATTCAGTGAGAAGCAGCACCAGCGGGCCGAAGTAGACCAGGCACAAAAGGAAATAGCTGACCATGCGCCACGGCTCGTGGTGCATGCGCGCCAACGGGAAGCGGACCTCGTGGGGCAGGTTCTCATACCAGAAGGGGAGCAGGTGCGCGTACATGAGATAGGTGGTCAGCAGGCTGAAGCCGACGATGAGCCGCCCCATGTCGTGGAGCTGCTCCACGCGCGCCTCGGCCCTCCGGGTAGCGAGCAGCGCCCAGAAGGTGATGCCGATGTACAGCCCGGAGATGAAGAAGTATCCCCCGGCGAGGTTGCTGAACCAGTGCGGGTCGAGCGCCATGACCAGGTCGAAACCGAGCAGGGAAAACACGAGGCAATACACCAGGACCAGGATGGTCCCGCACAGGCGTCCCTTCCCCCTGCGGCGCTCTCGCAGATAATAGGCGGCGAGGCCCCAGAAAATAAGGAGCGCCGCCAGGTCGCGGGCGAAGAGGAAGCTGTTGTCGAGCCAGATCCCCTGGTGGAAGTGCGCCCGGTACCAGGGCGCCCACCTTGGGCTGCCGATCCAGAGCGCGATCAGGGCAAGGACCGAGGGGATCGAACAGGCGATCCCCGCCGCGGCGACATGCTCCAGACGCGCGTGCCAGTGGGCGTAGCAGGTCCCCACCAGCGCCGGCCAGACCACGAGTCCTCCGGCAAGAGAGCTGAAGAACAGGAAATTTATCAGGAGCGAGCGCCAGGCTCGCACCCCCTCGGCGCCATTCAGGAAAATGAGCCAGAGCCCGAGGCCTCCCAGGGCAAGGAGCAGCCAGAACAGGGTGCGGGGCGTCCGGCGGCGATCTCCCGGTTCACTGGTGGACATGGATTTCCTCCGGGCCGGCCGGTGCCAGGAGCTCCTTGAGCCGATCGATCTCGTCGCCGCTGCAGCCTACCAGCAGGCCGAACTTGTCGCGGCTGAAGCGCGGGTCGTAGTACGGTGCTGTTTTCAGCCGGAACAGGCGGGCGTAGATCACCAGCCCGATCAGGTTTCCTATGCTCCCCAGGAGGATGGTCCCCTCGAAGCCGATCACGCAGAAGGGGATCACCGACACCGGCGGCTTCCCCCCGACGATGAGGCTGTTGACGAGGGCTGTCCCGATGGCGAGCGAAAAGCCTCCCACCAGGCCGGAAACGGCGCCGATCAGGGTGAAGAGCCGCACCGGGCTCTTCGGCTGCGAAAGCACCGCGTCGAGCGCCTCGATCTTGACCGGGGAGAAGGTCTCCATCACCTGAAATCCGCCGTCGCAGCTCTTCTTTGCCGCCTCCAGAAGCCTTCCGGCGTTGGAGAACACGGCCAATACGCTCGGATGGTGGGTGTCGATTCTCTGGCGCACGCGGGTAGCGCAGCAGCCGGTAGACTCGATCTCGTGGTCGGCGATCTTCGCCTTCAGCTCGTTCAGCGGGATGGTGGGGAGAAGCTTCGAGAAGCCGAAGAACCAGAGGAAAAAGAAGCCGAAGGAGCCCACCGTGATGCTGAGCTCGACCCAGGTGGGGTGATAGCTCCCCCAGTTGTGCGGCAGGAAGTCGTGGGCCTGCGAGGTGAAGATGATCATCAGCCTCTCGAACCACATCCCCAGGTTGACGAAGAGCGAGATCACCAGGAGCGGGATGATGCGGCTGCGCATCTTCTTGAGCACGAAGAGCCAGGGGATCAGCACGTTGCAGATGACGCAGAGCCAGTACATCCAGGCGGCCGATCCGAAGAGCCTCCATTTGAAGAACTGCCATTCCACCAGGTCGCCGGAATACCAGGCGACGAACGCCTCCACGGCGTAGGCGTAGCCGACTATGGTCGCGGTAAGGATGATCGTTTTTGCCAGCATTTCGAAATGGTGCAGCTGTATCAGCCTCTCAAGGTGCAGCAGTTTTCGCATCGGGATCAGCAGCGTGAGCACCATGGCGAGCCCTGAATGTATGGCGCCGGCCACGAAATAGGGGGGGAAGATGACGCTGTGCCAGCCCGGCAGCAGGCTCATGGCGAAGTCCCAGGAGACCACGGAGTGCACCGAGATGACGAGGGGCGTGGCGAGTGCCGCGAAAAAGAGATAGGAGCGGCCGTAGTGGCGCCACTGGTTCCCGGAGCCGGACCAGCCGAGCGCCATGGCCCGGTAGATCCTGGTGCGGAAGCTGTCCGGGCCTTCGGTCTCCAGGTAGCGGTCGCGGGCCGCGGCCATGTCGGGGATGAGCCCCACCAGCCAGAAGATGATGCTCACGGTGAAGTAGGTGGTGACGGCGCAGACGTCCCAGACCAGCGGGCTCAGGAAGTTGGGCCAGAGCTGGCGCTGCGAGGGGTAGGGGAGGATGTAGTAGGCGGCCCACAGGCGCCCCAGGTGGACCAGCGGGAACAGGCCGGCCGTCATGATGGCGAAGATGGTCATCGCCTCCGCCGAGCGGGAGACCGCATCGCGCCACTCCGCGCGCAAAAGGAAGAGGATGGCGGAGATCAGCGTCCCGGAGTGGGCGATCCCGACCCAGAAGACGAAGTTGGTGATGTAGACCGCCCAGCCGACCGGCCGGTTCAGCCCCGAGACCCCCATGCCGAACTGCACCTGGTAGACCCAGCAGAGCGCCGCCCAGCCGATCAGTGCGCCGAGGAAGGCGATGGCGAAGTAGAAGGGCGGCCCCGGCTTGCGCATCGCGCTCAGCACCTCGTCGTTTATCTCCCCGTATCTAAGGTCTGCCACCGGGTCCCCCCGTTTTGCACCTTTCGGTACCGATCTGAGACAATCTGAAGCCCGCTTTCATCAATTACTCCCCCCTTTGAAAAAGGGGGGTCGGGGGGGGATTTGCCTTGGTCGCCACAGCGTGCAGATTGCAGCAAACTGCAAATCCCCCTAAATCCCCCTTTGCCAAAGGGGGACTTTTAAGTATCTATCTCCACCCGGCGCAGGAAGGTAACCGCCGTCTTGGTATTGAGCTCTTCCAGCAGGTGATAGCGGCGCGGATCGCTGCGGGTAAGTCTGGTCACCTGCGCGTTGGGGTCCAGCAGATCGCCGAAGGTATAGACCCGGGTGGGGCATGACTGGGCGCAGGCCGGCTGGATCTCGCCGTCCCGGATGCTGCGCCGTTCGCGCACGGCGCGGTACTCGGCCTGGCGGATGCGCTGCACGCAGAAGGTGCATTTTTCCATGACTCCGCGCGTGCGTACCGTCACTTCGGGATTCAGCTGCAGATCGAGCGGCTTGCGCCACCTGACGTTCACCCAGTTGAACCTGCGCACCTTATAGGGGCAGTTGTTGGAGCAGTAGCGGGTGCCGATGCAGCGGTTGTAGATCTGGGCGTTCAGCCCTTCTTCGTTATGCACGGAGGCGAAGACGGGGCAGACCGGTTCGCAGGGTGCCGCGTCGCAGTGCTGGCAAAGAAGCGGCAGCCAGCTGTAACGCATGGCGCTCCCCGGTTTTCGATAGGGTGCCACGCGCAGCCAGGCCATCTCACGCCCCCTGCCCACCTGGTCCTTGCCGTTCACCGCAACGTTGTTCTCGGCATAGCAGGCGACCGCACAGGCGCCGCACCCTATGCAGCGCTGCAGGTCGATCACCATGGCCCAGCGGTGCTTCGTGTACTCGCGTTTGGGGTACATGTCCCTTCCCAAGAGGTATCCTTCGGGTAGCGGCAGGGTCAGCTGGTCCCCTTCTCCCGGTTTCACGGCGGCAAGCTTGGAGAGCGGCATCCACTGGACGATGCCCCGATCCAGCTGTTCCCGGCTCGGAGCTGTACGGGTAAGGGCAAGGAGCTCTGTGGCGCTTGCCGACACCCTGCGGATGCGGGCGGCCGCGAACATGGAGCCTCCCTGCGGCGCCCCGAGCAGCGCGAAGGCATTGGCGCCGACCCCCCGGGCGGTCTCGCCCAGAGCCTGATGGCCATGGCCCAGGGCTATGGCGGCCACCTGCTCGCTCACCTCATCGGTGATCCGCACCGGCGCACGCAGGGAGCCCGCCGCCGTCGACAGCTCCGCCAGATCTCCCTCCTCGATGTCGAGCGCCGCAGCCTTGCGCGGGTGCAGGTCGATCCAGTTCCCCCAGGCCATGAAGGTGATCGGGTCGGGCGCCTCCTGGAGCCAGCCGCGATTGGCGAGCCGGCCGTCGAAGGTCATGATGGAAGGCCAGGGCCAGAGCTCGACCTGGTCGACGGCAGCCGGCGGCCTGTTTGCCTGCGGGGTGAAGGTCAAGGCGCCGAGTCCCGAGGGGGATGACGCGCCCCCCGGGCTCTGCTGTGCGGTTTTCCAGACGCCTCCGTTTCTAAGCGCCTCGGTCCAGGCCGCGTCCTGCCCCGCGCCCCCGGCAGTGATTCCGGCCAGCCCGTTCCAGCGCTGTCTGAGCCAGCCGGCGAAATCGGCTGCGGGCGCCCCGGAGCCGGCCCTGGAGAGCGGCCTCCCCGCCTGCCTGGCCAGCGCAAGAAAGACATCACCGGCCGCACGCGTGTCGTAGAGCCGGCTCATGGTCGGCTGCATGAGCCCTTGGACCCCCGCTTCCGGTTCGTAGTCGCCCCACGACTCCAGGGGGGAATCGACAGGCAGGAACCACTGCGCCTGTTGCGCCGTTTCATCCATCAGGGTGCCGAGGTAGACCACCGTCCCCGCCCGGCTCAACTGCGCCGCCTGGAAACGGCTGTAGGCCGGATTGGTGTCGTGCACGAAGAGGAGGTCGCTTGGACCAAGAGAGGCGAAGAACCTCGCCTGTTCCGCCTCGGGCGCGGTTTGGGTCAGGGCGTGGGGCCGGGAAAAATCCACCGTCTGCCCGATGCTCCCGACAGCGAAATTGAGGAGCCCCGCGCAAAGTGCCGTCTCTGTTGCAATGGGACCCGTTGCCGCCATGGGACCGGCGAGTGCCACCGCGGCCCGGGCGGAGCTGAAGGAGCGGGCCAGCTGCACCAGCATCTCCCGGGAGACCCCCGGAACGGGACCTGCTCCGGCAACCAGGGTGTCGATCGCCTGATGGACGGAGGAGAGGTCGTTTTTTTGCCATCCCTGCTCGATCATTATTTTAAGTATCGAGGCGGCGACCACCCGCTCGTGGCCCGGCGGCACCTGCAGGAAGGTGTCGGCATTGGCCGCCGTCATCGAGAGACGCGGCCCGACGTAGGCCATCCGGTTCATGGTGGAGCCGCCCTGGTAGGCGTGCATCTCGGCGAACTGGGCGGCAAAGGAGACCGGAGATATCCAGGTCTCCAGGAAGTCGGCGGCAAAGCTCAGGATGAAGTCGCTTCGATCAAGGTGGTAGGCCGGGATGACCGGCTGGCTGAAGAGCTGCTGATGGGCCGCCCTGAGCGGCTCGTAATTGAACGCCTCGTAAAAGAGCACGCGGTCCGAGCCGAAGGCTGCGGCAAATGCCTTCACCACCTCGGCGAGCGCCCCGGTCTGCAGGCTCGATAAAACGGCGACCCGCCCCCCCGCCGTCAACCTGGCGGCGATCGCCGTCAACGCCTGTTCCCAGGTATGCTTTTGCGGATACTCTCCCTTGACCCGGTAGAGAACCTGCTGCACGCGGTCCGGGTCGTAGAGCCCCTGCAGGGAGGACTGGCCCCGCGGGCAGAGTCCCCCCCGGTTTACCGGATGCGCCGGGTTTCCCTCGGCCTTGGTGACGCGCCCGTCCCGGTGCCACAGATGCATGCCGCAGCCGGCCGGGCATTCCCGGCAGGTGGTGGCAAAGAGTTCCCAGGCGCCGGGACGGATGTCTTCCGGCGGGATCACCTTTGGGATCAGCTTGTTGACGAGTTTGCGCGGCTCATTGGTGGCGAGCGCTATGCTGCTCCCTCCGGTAAACCACAAAAAGGTGCGTCTGGAGATCTTCGGCATCAGCAGTCCCTCGGTGAAGCTACTGGATCCCCGCAAAGGGTTAGTTCTGCTTCGTCACATTACCACCTTGCCCCCATCCCCACCCTAACCCTCCCCTTGAAGGGGAGGGGATTTTAAGGCTCCTCCCCTTCAAGGGGGAGGCTGGGAGGGGGATGGGGGGAGGATGACGGCGTTGTGCTGTAATCTGACAAAGTAGAATTAGGTTCCCGCCGAGGGCAGTGGAATGTATCACAGCCGTAGGGGACGGGCCTCCTTTTGTCCAACTATTGCCCGATGCTGATAGACTAAGCAATCTGAACTGTCGCTGTTCTTCCATCGGAACTATCTACCAAACAAAGGTACTGGTGAAAAATGGGACCTTCCCCCTTTAGCAAAGGGGGATCGAGGGGGATTTAGTCAGCTCAGGTGGGCAAAATCCCCCCTTGCCCCCCTTTGCAAAGGGGGGTAAAGGCACAGCCTTTGTTTTGGATATAGTTCCGTAACTTAATGGCAGTGCTCCCCGAGGGAGAGGGGGTACCGAGATCGAAGCACCTACTGTCATAGCCGGGCTCTGTTCCGAGTTGCACCAGCACTTAAGAAAGTTTCCCTTCAGCAGTTAGCCCCCTTTGACTTTCCCCCCCGGACGCTTCAGGCAGTCATCGATATCTATTAGAGTAAAAGCCGGTACCACGCGCTGGCAGAGTGACGGACGGTTC
This sequence comes from Geobacter sp., assembly GCA_003499925.1. Taxonomy (GTDB): domain Bacteria; phylum Desulfobacterota; class Desulfuromonadia; order Geobacterales; family Geobacteraceae; genus Geomonas. Next base: position 11,374 of record DNRQ01000081.1, on the reverse strand, counting down.
AACTTTTTTTATGACTTCGCATTGAAAACAAAATTAATAGATGGTAATGTTTACGCCAGATCATTTTCTGGAGGTGGGCCGGATGCGTGCTATTGTGATGCTGATTTTTCTTTCAATTGCCGGTACCTGTTATGCAGAAGATCCCCTGGAGATGTTGAACACGGTCGAGGATACGCTGAGCACGATGGAGCGGACCCTCGAGGCGCAGGCCTGGGATCCCGGCGCAAGCAACGCTTTCAGGAGAGTGCCGGATGCTGCAGCAATGGAGGAGACCCTTTGGGAGGAGGAGATGTACTTTGTCTCCGAAGAGCCGGTAGGCGCAGTCGGCTGGATCAGGGTGAGACCGTGCGATCTCGAGACCGCCGTTTCCCTGCTCGCACCGAACCCTGCCAGCTGTGCTCCCCCAGACCAGGAGGAGAGCTCCGGGGCCAGTCGTTTATGGAGGAGCCGAGCCGCACTGCCGGCGGATCTGCAGCCCGGAGTACTGATCGTTGCCCAGGACAATGCAAGCAACGGGGCATGGTTTTTGGCGAAGATCACCGACGTCTCGGATCTGGAAAGCGGTTACCTGGCCATTACTGCTCCCTTCAGGGCGCAGGTTAAAGGGCTGAGAGTCATAGAAGAGTAGAAATGTTCCGCGTAACCTCATGATCCGGTCCGTCGGGGCGCTATCTGACTCACCCCTTCACGCCTCGCCACAGACAATCCCCCTTTGACCAAGGGGGATTTTTTTATCCAATAACCCCTAATTCAACTTTCCACCTCCCTTGATGGTGAGGGCTGGGGAGCACTGCCATTAAGTTACCTGATTAGCAATGATCTTCCGCTGTACGTCCCTCCCCCTTCAAGGGGGAGGACAGGAGGGGGATGGGGGTGTGCTCTGTCGCAGACTCTACCCCATCCCCACCCNNCAGGAGGGGGATGGGGGTGTGCTCTTCTACCCCATCCCCACCCCGACCCTACCCTTGAAGGGGAGGGAGAGTTGTTGGTAGCGGAAGATTGAAGCTAATCGGGTAACTTAATGGCAGTGGGGCGGGGGGAGGGTGTTTGTGGCCACAGGGAAAGGCCGGAATTTTCACTGGCAACTTTGCACCGATCTCGGCTATTGTTGTCGTGCGCAGCTCTGTGGGGCAACTCAAAGCAGGGAAGCTCGGGAAACGCATCAATCGGCAAAGAGAAGGCGGGATCAAGATGCATCACTTCAATTACAATCAGCCGCTGTTTCGCCCTCCCTCAGAGGCGGAGAGCCTCATCTTCCAGATTACCATCGGATGCTCACAAAACAGCTGCCGTTTCTGCGGCATGTACAAGATGAAACGGTTCCGCGTCCGCACCCTGGACGAGGTGCTGACAGAAATCAGGTCGGTCCCTTTGCGCTACCGGCAAACGGTCAGGCGTGTCTTTCTCGCGGACGGTGATGCCCTGGTCTACCCGCAGCAGGGATTGGAAATCATACTGGACGCGCTGGTCGAGGCCTTCCCCGCCCTCACCCGGGTGGGCGCCTACGCGTCTCCCAACAGCCTCGGCACCAAAAGCAGCGAGGAACTGGCCGTATTGCGGGGTAAAAAGCTGCGCATACTGTATTTCGGTCTGGAAAGCGGAGACGCGGAGACGCTAAGAATGGTTGCCAAGGGGTATGGAGCTGCGGAGATGTTGGAGCTTTGTCGAAAGGCGCAGGATGCCGGGATGAAGTTGTCGATCACCGCGATTCTCGGTCTTGCCGGCAGGGGGCGCAGCGCCCAGCATGCTACTGCCACGGCACAGTGGATCAGCGCCCTTTCACCGCAATATTTCTCGCTGCTCACCATGTTCGTGCGTCACAACGACGATTTCCTCGCCTCGATCGAGCCGCTCAGCCATGGTGAGATACTGCAGGAAACTCATGCCTTGTTGCTGCTCATGGAGCCGCAAGGAACCATCCTGCGCTCCAATCACGTCTCGAACTTTCTAAATCTGGCCGGAAGTTATCCCAAGGACAGGTTGCGCCTGATCGATAGCGCAGCCGCCGCCTTGGTAGAGGCGAGACGTCATCCCGCCTGGTCCGCCCAGATCCCCGCTTATAGCGAGCAATATTACTGACCTGAAAAATACGCGATATCGGCGCCAACCGCTCCCCCCCTTGAAAAGGGGGGGTTGGGGGGATTTGGCTACGTTGGCAGCTGCTGCGGGACCTTCCTTTCCTAATCAGCGGGCGACGCCGCAAAGCTTCAGCTCGGTTTCGAGCTTTTCCCGCGAGATCCCGAGCACCCTGCATGCCTTTTCCCGATCACTCTTGTAGCGTTCCATCACCAGGAGCAGGAGGGCTTTCTTCAGGGAGGCGGAGAGTTTGTCCATGACACCCTGTCCGTTGGAAGCGGTCATCGACGAGATGAGCGGCTCCAGGTTTTTCTGAAAAAGCTCGGCGCTTTCCTTTACCCCATTGGCAGATTGCGACTCCAGCCGTTTCAGTCTCACGATATTGCCGATGCATTCCTCCATGTTGTCCTGGACGAAACGCAGCGTTTCATAGTGACTGTCGACCGACAAAAGCCGCAAGTCATCCTTGGCGTCGGCGGGCGCGCTCTTCTTCCTGAGCCGCACCTCCATAATGCAGAAGTCAAACGTTCCAGATTTCTCGCTCGTGGTACGATCCCGGTATCCCATGACTTCACCCCCGTTTAGCTGTTTTACCTTAGCTTTCAACGGTCGTACCAACTTGATAACATGCCGGATCAATCGTATAAGTATTTGAAATCACAATTACAATATTATTGCGATGCGGGCCGCGCAGATCTGGTCGAGCGGGGTGCGGCTGTACCGATGCTGAACAATGCTGAGGAGGGCAGAGCCGGAAACCTGCTAAAGCCGCTGTTCATGCGGGTTCAGGTCGTTGAGCGGAGTATGAACAGCGCTGCTGCCTGCATGGAACCGATTGCACAGCCGGCGCTGCGTGCTATAAATGCCATAACCGATCTTGCGTAAAGAGCTCCCTCCCCTTCAAGGGGAGGGTGTGGGTGGGGATGGTCGGCGCCCAATACGACCACATCCCCCTCCTGGCCTCACCCCCCTCTCCCTAGCCCTCTCCCCACCAGGGGAGGGGACTTTAAGCCCCCTCCCTTGATGGGAGGGGCTGGGGGAGGGTGAAAAGCAGTGGGTTTGAGTCGAAATGTACAGATGCATTTTTCTAACCGGACAACACTGCCTTTTTCCGCATTGTGCGACCCGGGAGGTGCCTTCTGGAGAGACCCCTGCTGGTCCCGCTTGCCTCGCTGATCGCCGGACTTTGCGCGGCGGACTTCTGCGGCTCTACCCCTCCTGAATGGGCGCTCGCCGCCTTGCTCCTGACGACGCTTGCCGCCTCGTTTGTCACCGGAGGCCTTCCCTTCCTGCTTTCGCTTTCCCTGCTGTTCTTCGTCTGGGGCGGAGTCTCGTTGAAGCCGTTGCTGGAGCCCTCTTCCATTCCGGCAAAAGGCATCCCTGCGGGAATCTGTCAATCCTGCAGGGGCGCTTCTTGCGAGTGCCCGGTCGCCGACGCTCTCGCCCGGTTTGCCGCCGAATCCCCCGTGCTGATAGAGGGCGTTGTCGATGAGCGCCCGGTGGGACTCGCCTCCGGGGGCGGCAGGCTCTTTCTCCAGGTGGATCGCCTGTACCGGGAACATGACGATACGGCTGTCACGGGAAGACTCCTGGTACAGATCAAGGAGGGGAGGGCGCAGCTTTGCACCGGGGACCGCATCCTCTTTTCGTCCAAGATACGCAAGCCCCGAAGCTACGGCATCCCGGGGGAGATGGACCACCCCCGCCAGTTGGCCTACCAGGGGGTCTTTGCGACTTCGTTCGTGAAAGAGGCGGACGATCTTCTGCTGGTGCGCGCCGGGGAGGGGTGGCGCCATCGGATCGATCTCCTTGCCGGCTCGCTGGGACGCTTCATAACGGAGCAGGCGCCGGTCGCCGAGGGGGGTGTGCTGAAGGCGCTGCTGCTTGGCGACAAGGCGGATGTGCCGGAAGAGCTCAATGACGCCTACGCCAGAAGCGGGGTCAACCACATACTCTCCATCTCCGGATTTCACGTCGGCATCATCTTCCTTGGCATTTTCCAGATGCTCTACCTTGGGGCCCGCGGCTCCGAGTACCTGGCGCTCCATCTCAACCTGAGGAAGGCGCTGCTGTTCGCCGCCCTTCCGGTCGTCGTCTTTTACCTGTTCCTCTCGGGGGGAGCTCCCGCCACCCTGAGGAGCGTGCTGATGATCGCGGCGCTGGTCGCGGCGCTCCAACTCAAGCGCGAGGTGGAGCCGGTAAACGCGGTGATGCTGGCTGCCTGCGCCATCCTTTTCGTGGCACCCCGGACGCTCTTCGACGTCTCGTTTCAGCTCTCCTTTCTGGCCATCTGGGGGCTGGTGGCGCTTGCGCAGCCGCTTTCCGCCCGTGTTGGCCGGGTCGCCGGGGCCGATGGATCCGGTGCGCCGGGTGGAGCCGGAGGGGTGGGTGCAGGCGCCGGGGTGAGTGCGGCCGGTGCGGCGGTTCGCTGGTTGTTGCTGCTCATAGTCGCCTCGGCTGCTGCCGTCCTGGCGACAGTTGTGCCGGTTGCCTATTACTTCCACCGGATCTCGTTGATCGGGCTCCTGGCCAATCTGGTCATAATACCTCTCATGGGATACGGGGCGGTAGTTGCAGGGTTCGCCTCCCTGCCGCTCATTCTCGTCGCCCCTGTTCCGGCCGGCTGGCTCCTCCGGTTCGCGGCTTTCCTGGTCACTCTATCCGATGCGGTGATCCTTTATCTGGCGCGGGCACCGGTTCTCACCGGTTACAGCCCGACCAAGGTCGACCTGCTGCTTGCCTGTCTCGTCCTCTGCGCCATCACCTTCATCAGCTCCAGGCGAGCCGGGCTTTTTGCCGCCCTTGCCCTGGTCGCCGTGCTGGCGGTCCGGGCCGTTCCGGCAGGCGGTGCCGGCGACGGCCTGCTGCGCCTCGTTTTTCTCAGTGTGGGGCAGGGGGATGCGACGCTGATCGGGCTTCCGGACGGCAAATGGATGCTGCTTGATGGCGGGGGCAGGGCCGGCGACACCGGCATGCGGGTGGGGCAGCGCCTGCTCCTCCCCGCCCTGAGCCGCCTGGGAGTCGGGCGCATCGACTTCCTGGTGCTGTCCCACGAGCACCCGGACCATCTGCAGGGGGTGCTTTTCCTGGCCGCCAACTTCGAGGTGGGGGAGTTCTGGGAGAGCGGCGTCGTCTCTGATTCGCCTGAGTATCAGCAACTCAAGTGGCTGCTCGCGGCGCGCGACATTCCGGTACGGGCCCTGGCATCGCATCCCCCCTTTGCCGCCGGCGGTGCGCTCGTGGAGCCTCTTTGGCCCCTGAGCTCCCTCCCCGCCGCATCAGGAGATGCCAACGACAGCTCTCTGGTGCTCAGGCTGCGTCACGGCAAAAGCTCGGTGCTCTTTACCGGCGATCTGCGGGCGGAGGCGGAAGGGGAACTCCTGGCGCTAGGGGTGCCGCTTGACTGCTCGCTCTTGAAGGTGGCCCATCACGGCAGCAAGTATTCCTCGACAGATCCCTTTCTCGCCGCCGCCTCTCCCAAGGTGGCAGTGATTTCAGCTGGATACCAGAACCCTTTCCGCCTTCCGGCCCCCTCCACGGTGGCGAGACTGCAAAAGCGCGGCATCCGGGTCTACCGGACCGACCTGGACGGCAGCGTGCAGGCGGTCTGCCGCCCCGATGGAACCCTCGTCCTGTCTACCCCTTGGGGCCATTTTAATTGACACTCTCAAGTTGTATCTGCTAGTTTAGGCTGGTAATTATGCCGTTTAATGCTCAAACGCCGCAATCCAGGAGATCCGCTTGATGGAAAGGATTCTTGTAGTCGAAGACGACAGCTTCCACCGGGAGGTCTTTACCGACCTGCTCAAGGAGGATGGCTACGGCGTCGAGGTGGCTTCCTCTGGTGAAGAGGCGCTTGAGATGATCGTGAGCGGCAATTATCAACTGGTAGTGACCGACCTTGTCATGAGGGACGTAAGCGGGCTTGACATACTCTCCGCGGTGAAGAGGCAGGATCCCGCGGTGAACGTGATCATGGTGACGGGGCACGCCAACCTGGAGACAGCGATCTTCGCCCTGAAGAACGGGGCCGCCGATTACCTGGTAAAGCCGATCAATCACGACGAGTTCCGGCACATCGTGGCGCACTGCATGGAGCAGCGCAGGCTGCTCGACGAAAACCAGGAGCTCAAAGGGCTCGTGCACCTGTTCCAGGTGAGCCAGACCATCGCCAACTGCCTGGAGCTGGAAAGGATCTACCCGCTTCTGATGGATGCGCTGGCCAAGGAGATCGGCACCGTCCGCGGGCTGGGCTACTTCAGCGAAGGCGGCCAGCTGGTGCTGCACGAGATCCGGGGCGTCGATGAGGTGCACGCCTCGCTGCTGGGGCATGCGGTGATCTCCGAGTGCGACCTGATCGATGACGGCGCCAGCAACCTGGCACTACTCAAGGATTTCCTGCCGGACGACGAGGAGTTCTGCGGCACTGTGCGCGAGGCGATGTGTCTCTATATCAGGCAGAAATCGACACTGCAGGGTGTGATCATCCTGTTCAATGACCCCGATACCCCCCTGCCCAAGGATGTGAACCGCAAAAATCTCACCTTCCTGCTGGATCAGGCCTCGCTCGCCCTGGACAACGCCGCCCGTTACAGTTTTGCCAAGGATCTGCTCTACATAGACGAACTGACCGGCCTCTACAATTACCGCTTCCTGGACGTCGTCCTGGATCGGGAACTGAAGCGTTCCGATCGCTACGGCTCCAATCTTTCCGTGCTCTTCTTGGACATCGACCTCTTCAAGATGGTGAACGACATGTTCGGGCACCTGATCGGCAGCCGTGTGCTCCGCGAGGTGGGGGCGCTGCTAAGAAGGAGCGTGCGCGACGTGGATGCCGTGATCCGCTACGGCGGGGACGAGTACACGGTCGTCCTGGTAGAGACCGGGATTGAGGGGGCGGCGGTCGTAGCCGAGCGCATCAGGAGGACGGTAGAGGGGCATATCTTCGCCAGGGGGGACGGGCTTGCCATCAAGCTCACCGTGAGCCTAGGCTATGCCTGCTCGCCCGATGACGCCAGGACCAAGGGGGAGCTTCTGGAAATGGCGGACCGGGCGATGTACCGGGGCAAGGCAGGGGGCAAGAACCTGGCGTTCCACGCCCAGCCGTTAAACACCATACCTTGAGGTCGAGACGGTGCAGGAGAGGTCGAGCCTGACCTTCAGGCAGGCCTGGTTTCGAGAAAAGGTGCCTCTCGGGGCTTTTTTCACCCATGAAATTGAATTGATCTGGCAAGGAGAGCATATAGATGGCGATAAACGGTGTGAAGGGGTTCAACGACATACTTCCGGGCGAAGTGGAGAAGTGGCAGCATATCGAGGCGACGGCGCGCCGGGTCTTCGAGCTCTACGGCCTTTCCGAGATAAGGATCCCGATCCTGGAGAAGACCGAGCTCTTCAGCCGCTCCATAGGCGACGCCACCGACATCGTCGAGAAGGAGATGTACTCCTTCGAGGACAAGGGGGGGAACAAGGTCACCATGCGCCCCGAGGGGACCGCATCGGTGATGCGCGCCTTCATCGAGCACAAGATGCATGCAGTGGATCCGGTGGCGCGTCTCTACTACCTGGGGCCGATGTTTCGCTACGAGCGCCCGCAAAAGGGTCGCTACCGCCAGTTCCACCAGATCGGCGCCGAAATAACCGGCGTCTCGGCGCCCACGGTCGATGCCCAGGTGCTCACCATGCTGACCCATTTCTTCGCGGAGCTGGGGCTTACCGAGCCGACCCTGCAGATCAACTCGCTGGGCTGCCCGGAATGCAGGCCGGTATACCGCGAGGCGCTCAAGGGGTTCCTGCTGAACCGGATCGAGCTCCTTTGCGAGGACTGCGAAAGGCGCTACCAGACCAACCCGCTGCGGGCCCTGGACTGCAAGTCGCCCGGCTGCCAGGAGGCGACCAAGGGCGCCCCCTCCATGCTGGAATACCTCTGCCCCGACTGCTCGGACCATTTCGACAAGACCAAGGGCTTCCTGGACCTCGTGGGGACCTCCTACAGCATCAATGAGAGGATGGTGCGCGGCCTGGACTACTACACCCGGACCACCTTCGAGATGGTGACGAGCCAGCTCGGCTCCCAGAGCGCCGTGGCTGCCGGCGGGCGCTACGACGGGCTGATCTCCGAGCTGGGCGGGCCGCAGCTCCCCGGGATCGGTTTCGCCATCGGGGTGGAGCGGGTGGCCCTGCTTCTGGCCGAGAAGGATTTCTCCAGGCGTCCCGACCTCTTCATCGCGGCGATGGGCGAGCAGGCCCACGCCGAGGCGTTCCGGCTGATGACCGCACTGCAGCGCAAGGGAGTGGCGGTGGAGCTCGACTACGAGGGGAAGAGCCTCAAGAGCCAGATGAGGCGCGCCGACAAGTTCAAGTCGCGCTTCACCCTGATCATCGGCGGCGACGAGCTCGCCCGGGGAACCGCCCCCCTGAAGGACATGGACGGCGGCAGCCAGGCCGAGGTGGCGCTGGACGCCGCCCTGATACTGGAGCAGGTCAAGGGGTAGCGAAAGCGGCCCCGAAGGTTCTGTAATGTCCCCTCCCCCGGAGGGGGAGGGCTAGGGAGGGGGAGGGCTAGGGAGCACTGCCATTAAGTTAAGCCTCCTACCTGCTGATCGTTCCCCCTCCCTTGATGGGAGGGGGTGGGGGGGAGGGTGAGGCTGGTACGAGCTTTTCACCCTCTCCCCAACCCTCTCCCATGAAGGGAGAGGGGGCTTTTGTAGCGTGCGGGAAAAGAAGGAGCTTAACTTAATGGCAGTGGCCTCCGGGGGAGGGCCGGGTGGTGACCCAATATCGGGACAGCTCTGATTAGATTCTCATGGTCATGTTGGCAGCGAGCAGATAGGCATCGCTCTTGAAAGTGCCGTTCGCGCCGCGCAGGGTGGTCATGTCCTGGTTATGGACCTTGCGGTCCACGAAGTGCACCCACATGTAGGCGAGGTCGAGCGAGGCGAGGCTGTTGTGGATGCCGGTGCCGACGGCAAAGCTGTGACGGTCGGCGTCGGGAAGCAGCGGATCTACCGTTTCATCGGGGACCGGCGTGGTGTCGAAGGAGTAGCCGGCGCGCAGGTCGATACGGCTCCCTGAGGCAGAACCAGCTCCGGTGACGGCGCGATCTGTCACGGGCTCATCGAGATGGTCGCCTCCACGGCGAACCGTTTGATCTTCCTGGTGGTGGTCTTCGGGAACTCGTCTTCGCGCAGCGTGAAGCGCTTCACCCGCTTGTAATCGGCGAGCTCCTTCCCCGCGGCCAGGACTTCGTCCCTGATCAGCCGCTCCACGTCAGCCAGAGTCATGCCCTTCATGCCGCTGCCGAGTGCATAGCTGTCCAGTTCCTCCTGGTTCGGATGGATCACCGCGTGCACCTCTTCCGCCATGGGTCCCACCCTGTAGCCGTACACCATGGCTTCGGCGATGAACCGGCTCTTCAGCAGTTTGTTTTCCACCTCTTCCGGGTAGACGTTCTTGCCGTTGGGGGTGACGATCAGGTTCTTCAACCTGCCGCAGATCGAAAGGTATCCGTCCGGATCGAGCCGGCCCAGGTCGCCGGTCCGGTACCACCCCTCCTCCAGTACCTCGGCGGTCGCCTCCGGCATGTTGTAGTACCCCTGCATCACGTTGGGCCCCTTGACCACGATCTCGCCGATCTGGTCCTCGTTCGGGTTGTCGATGCGGACCTGCACCTCGGGGAGCAGCCGCCCCACGGTGCCGAGCCTCTTGCCCCTCGGGCATTCCGCGGAGATCACCGGCGAGGTTTCCGTGATGCCGTACCCCTGGTACACCGTGATGCCGAAGGAAAGCAGCCCCTTGGCGATCTCCGGGTCCAGGGCGGCCCCGCCGCTGATGAAGATGGTTCCTGCCCCGAACGCCTTCTTGACCTTGGATGTGACCAGCGGACGGGTAACCGGGATCGAGAACAGTATCTGGGATAGCTTCTTGCCAGCCACGTTTTTGCCGATCCGCTCCAGGATCATCTTGTACACAGCGGGGACCCCGAGCAGGAAGGTCGGTTTCACCTCGGCAAGGTTCTCGCCCAGCTTTTTGAGCGATTCCGCGAAGGAGACCCTGCCTCCCAGGGAGAGCGGGAGCAGCACGCCTGCCACCTGCTCGAAGACGTGGTTGATCGGGAGGAAGGAGAGGGTGTGTATGGTTTCGTCGAGGTTGAAGTGGCAGGCGGTCCCTTGAAGGTTGGAGACGATGTTGCCGTGGGAAAGCATCGCCCCCTTGGAGCGCCCGGTGGTACCGGAGGTGTAGAGGATCACGGCGGTGTCGGTGGCGCTGCGCGGCGAGGGGGGAGGGCTGGAGCCATGCTGCATCGAATCAAGCGTCAGTATCCTGCGCTCGCGCGTCATCGCCGCGCGGATGGCGAAGGTCGGCGACAAAAGGTCCTGCCCCTCGGGCAGCTCGCTCCTGGAATTCCTCTTGCTGAGCAGCCGGTGTACCTGGCCTGCCAGGATCTCCATCCTGGCCACCCGATCCGCGGGGATGCCGAGACTCGCCACGAGTTCGTGCCACTCGTCCAGCAGCGCCTCAAGCGCCTTCCCGGTTCCCGGGTCGCCGTGCTGCTTGGAACTGTGCAGCAGGATGACGCTTTGCAACTCCGGCAACGACGGGACGCTTTCCAGCAAGGTGTCGAGGCACGAGCTGTCCGTGAAAATGATACGGGCCCCGCAGTCGCTCAGGATGTGGCGCAGTTCAGCACTCTTCAGCTCCTTGTCGACGGGGATCACGACTCCGCCGGCCCTGAGGATGCCGAGATAGCTCGCCACCCAGCGTGTGGAGGAAGGGGCGAGCAGGGCGGCGTGATCGCCGGGCCTAAAGCCCCGGCCGTAAAGGGCCGACGCGATCAACCCCGAGCTGTTCCAGAGCCCGCGGTAACTGGTCTCCTGCCAGGCACCGGCAACCTTCTGGCGCAGGGCGGTCCGGTCGGCGAAGGTCTCGCAGCGCGATCTCATCAGGGAATCTATGGTTTGCACGTGAACTCCTGCCAGCGACGATCGTTCGGTAATATATACCAAGAATCAGCCATCCCTGCCAGAGATCATTGCGGCCGGTGTCAGTGCACCGTGTCGCCTTTCAACACCTCACCGAGCATCCGGCGCAGCGTCTCCTCTTCGACGAAGCTGAACAGTTCGCTCCTGCCGAAGGCGATCTCAACGCAGCCGCGGCTTTTTTTCAGCGTCACTGCAACCTCGTGTACCCCGTTTCCCAGCAGTCCGAAGTAGATCTGTTCCAGGCCGTTTCCCTTCCGCTGCGGCTCCCTGCTGCGCAAATCGAAGTAAACCGCCTGGTCCAGCGCGTCGTTGGTAAG
>DNRQ01000083.1 GCA_003499925.1 Geobacter sp. | reverse complement strand
TCAAAGACCCTGTGATCGGTTACACCGAATTTTCTTTAGTCGATTACCGCCGGGAAACAGACAGATTTTAATACCGATGGCCAAATTAGCAACACCAGCAGCTTCCTCACTTGAAATCTCACATCTTCACACCGCAGCCCCTTCCTCCAGGCGGGTCACTGCAGATCGGATCAAGCCTCCTATCGAGGAGATTTCAGCCTCATCGCTGTAGCTGTGGCGAGGCCAGAAGAACCCCTTCAGGCCGTCGTGCCGGCGGCGCGGCACGATGTGAATGTGGAGATGCGGGACGCTCTGGCTCACCCGGTTGTTCATGGCCATGAAGGTTCCATCGGCTTCCAGTGCCTGTTCGACAGCCGTCGCGAGGAGCCTGGCGCTCACGAACAGGGGGGTGATCAGCGTCTCCGGGAGATCGCCCAGTGTTGCGTAGTGTTCGCGGGGCACCAGGAGGATGTGTCCGGGAAACAGGGGGCGGCGGTCGAGGAAGGCGAAGACCGTGTCATTTTCGAAGACAACGCAGGCCGGCGCTTCACCTCGGACGATAGCGCAGAACCGGCACTCGATCCGCTCATCGCTGAGCTGCCCGGCGTTTCGCTGCTCCCCTGTGTCTGTCATCACCATTTCCGCCTCCGTCCCGGCCAAATCCTATCTGTCGGCATTATTTACCGCGAGGGTTCGCATTGCCTTCCTCGCCGCCTGCCGGCCAGCACACCGAGGTGGCAGGCGAGGCCGAAGCGGCGTCCTTTCACCTTTCACCTTTCACCTTTCACCTTTCACCTTTCACCTTTCACCTTTCACCTTTCACCTTTCACGGCTTTCAATCATTCTGGTAAGATTCTACTCATGCGAGACCGCCTGACAAGCGATCCCGACGCTCAATCATTCAGTCCCCTCCCCCGGAGGGGACTGCCATTAAGTTACCCGATTAGNNCCCGACCCCCCTTTTTCAAAGGGGGGAGCGCGTATCGAGCCTCCTACTGAAGATCGACGCTAATCAGGTAACTTAATGGCAGTGCCCCGGGAGGGGGAGGGTTAGGGAGGGGGAAACCCGTTCCCGTAGCAGCTCCCCCCTCCCGACCTCCCCCCGCTGGGGGGAGGAGTAGCAATTTGGATAGGTAGGGTGGGCCTTGCCCACCACAGCCATCCTGATGGCGGGCACGGCCCACCCTACGAAATCACCACGGCGTCGAGGAGGTGGCTATGGCGAAATTGATAATATGGTGCACTGTCCTGATCGGCACGGCCCTGGGCGTCTGCTCGACTGCCGATCCTTTCCTTGCCAAACGGCAGACCATGGTCGAGCGCGACATCAAGGGGCGCGGGGTGAGCGACAGCCGGGTGCTGGAGGTGATGGGAAAAACCCCCCGGCACCGTTTCGTGGACAAGCGCCAGGCGCAAGACGCCTACGCGGATCATCCGCTCCCTATCGGCCAGGGGCAGACCATCTCCCAGCCTTACGTGGTCGCCCTGATGACGGAGGCTCTCCGCCTGAAGCCCACCGACCGGGTGCTGGAAATCGGCACCGGCTCCGGCTACCAGGCAGCGGTGCTCTCCGCTTTGGTACGCGAGGTGTACAGCATCGAGATCCGCAAACCGCTGGCCGACTCGGCGCGCAAGAGACTCGCCGACCTCGGCTACCGCAACGTGCACGTGGGGTACGCCGACGGCTATTTCGGCTGGCAGCAGGCGGCCCCCTTCGACGCGATCATGGTCACCGCGGCGGCGAACCACATCCCCCCGCCACTCATCAAACAGCTAAAGGACGGGGGGCGGCTCATCCTGCCGCTTGGCAGCACCATGTTCAGCCAGACACTGACCCTGGTAATCCGCCGCGGCGAACAGCTCAAGGTGGAACAGATGGGGCCGGTGAATTTCGTTCCTATGGCCGGCGAGGATCGTAAGAAGAGGTGATCCGCAGCTTTTTCGCGAAAAAGTGCAGGTTGAGAAAGGCCAGGAGGTAGGCAGCCGCACCCAGATAGAGAACGGCGCCGAATCCTGCCGAGGTGGCGAACATGACCGCCAGCATCGGGGCAAGCACCGAGAAGGTGCCGTTCAGCACCCAGGCCCACGGGATCAGGAACGGGTCCAGGTCCCCCAGCGTGCGCAGCCCGGCAGGAAACGGAATCCCCATCAACAGTCCGAGGGGTAGCAACAGCAAGAACACCAGCCCGATCTTCACCGGCAGGGCGAAGGTGGATATGGCCGCGGAGGCGGCCGGCAGGATGAGGCTGTAGCACACGATCAGCCCCGCTATGACAGCAGTTGTGGCAGCCGTTCTCAGCCAGGCGAAGCGCTCCCCAAGCAGGCTTCCCGCTCCGGAGCTTACCAGGAGCGAGGCAAGGAGGGTCGCCACCGCATAGGAAGGGTTTTCCAGGGGAAGGATGATCTTCTGGATCAGTGCTATCTCCACGAGCATGAAACCGCACCCCAGCAAGGCGAAATACGGCAGGAGCCCCTTGGCGCGCCCCCCTCCCCTTTTCCCGGAAAAAAGCGGAAGCAGCATGAGCAACAGGCTGATGAGCGCCGCCTGGGCAAAGACAGCCGGCACGATGTACCCCTCCGCCAAGAAGAACTGCCACTTCTCCCCCATGGCCCGATAGGTCTCGGCGGTCCGACCCGCCTTCAGGAAATAGCCGAAAAAGGGGCGGTCGTCATGTACCGGCGCGACATCGAAGATGTAGTCGTCCAGGAATCTCTGGCGCCGCTCTTTTGAAAGTAGCGCAGCAAAGGCCCGGTTATACTCGTCGGCCGAGCTCTTCAGGTAGAGATCGGACTGCTGCGCTCCCATCCCCGGATAGTGCAGCAGGTCAAACCAGCGCTCCCCCGCGAACCGTCTGATCGCCCCGATCTCGCTTTCGGTCAGGGGGGAGCGCTTTGCCACGATGCAGAGCGCCCCCCAGCTCCTGATTGCAGCCAGATGCAGGGCCGGCTCCCTCACCCCGATCTCTTCCAGCGCCTCTATCATGGTGGCAAGGATGCGCAGTTCCGACCTGGGCGGCGGGATGATGTAGAGATTGACGCTCAAAAGACCGTCCTTCCCCAGGCTCCCGAGGTACTCCTTGAACGCCTCGACCGTGAAGCGGTACTCTTCCGCGATGCCGAAGGTGCCGTAGGGCTCCGTCCCCATCAGCGAGATGTCGATGATATCGAAGGCGTCCTCCCTCCCCCTGAGCCACGATCTCCCCAGCCCGGTCCAGCTCCGGTCGTCGTAGATCCCCCCCGCGAACTCCCGCAAATCGGTGCGCAGCACCGCTGCCAGCGCCGGATTCCCCTCGACCTTGTCGATCTCCGCGGCGCCGAAACGCCGGGCCAGCAGGACCTGCAGCCCCCCCCTGGGGTCAAGGACCAGCACCTTGTTCCTGCTCCCGATCGCATAAGGGAGCGCAGCGGGGAGAAATTCCAGGAACTCCGGTGCCTTTTGCCGATCGGACGCCGTGACGGCGCTGACATCTCCACCGTCAACGGCGATCCCTATCTGCCGGGGGAGGCTTTCGAGATAACTGAGCGAGAGACCCGGCGCGAAACGGACCGCCGGACTTTCGAAGGTATCGATCCGGGCAAAAGGGGTGTCATAGCTCTTGAGCGCTCTTGCCCCCGGGAATCGCAGGGCGCTCGGCATCCCCTTGTACGGGGAGATGCGCAGCGCGGCGAACTCAGGCTGGCGCGCCAGGAGCAGCAGGGCGAAGCAGGCCAGCAGCAGGGCCGCCACGCGAAGCCTCGGGCCGCCCGAGAAAAACGCGGCTGCCAGCGGGGCCAGGCAAAGGAGGAAAACCACCCGCTCGGGCGCCAGAATGCTCAGGAGAAGCAGCACGCCGAGCGAGCCGAGTCCGGCGCCGAGGAGGTCCGCCCCGTACAGCAGGCCGGCCCGGCCGCTTTGCACGGTGAACGCGGTGGCTATCACGAGCCCGGTACAGAAGAACGGCACTGCCAGAATCAGGTAGAAGAGGCCGAGGTGGAGGATCTGCGTCCTGTCCCAGGCAAGCCGCACCGGGTCGAAAGGGACCTGGTTGACCAGGAGGTAGGAGAGCGGGATGGCGACACCGAGCAGCAGGCAGTAGCTCCCGACCCGCTCGATCCTCTTCAGGCGCGGGTAGAGCGCCAGGGCCACTCCGCTTGCGGCGAGGCCGAGCATGGCGATGCTGATGATCATGAAGGCGAAGTGGTACCAAAGCGAGATGGAGAATATCCGTGTCAGGGCGACCTCGAAGGCAAGGCTTGCCAACGAGCAGAGGAATATCGCCAGGGGAGTTTTGGCTTCAAAGGTCATGGATTGCGGCCGGATGAATGGTACATTTATCTAGCAGTACGACTACCAAGCATATCAGGGGGCGGCAGCGGTTCAAGTAGGGATACCGGATAGGCGCCAGGAACCGGCGCGGTGAGCGGAGATTCCCCCCTCCCTGACCCTCTCCCACCAGGGGCAAAAGCGCTAATTTAACAACCAGGCACTTGATTTTCCCCCTCCCTTTCAAGGGGAGGGTCGGGGTGGGGATGGGGTACCATCCGCATCCCGACCTTCCCCTTGAAGGGGGAGGAACCAGAAGCTCAAAGTTGGCCCTATCCCACCAGGGGAGAGGGGAGTTATTGGGAGTGCTGGAGGGTATTGGTAGGTTGGGAGGGGCTGGGGGGGGGAGCCGGCGGTGGTCGCAACTCCCACGCTAACCTGCGCTCGTTCAGAAATTCCCCCGAAAAAGGGAAGTGCCCCATGACGACCGAGATACGGGAATTGGTGGCTCAGGTGAATACCGCGCGGCTGAAAGAGCATGTCCGCATCGTGGAAGGGCTGCGTCACTGCCGTAGGAATTACGACCTGCTGGAAGAAAGGGCCCGCTTCATCGAGCTCACCCTCAGCGACTACGGCTTGCGCGTCGAAAGCCAGCCGATCTCCTTCAAGAAGAGGCGTTATCGCAATATCATCGCCACCCTCGACGGCACCGATCCCGGCCGGAAGCGGCTCCTGCTCGGGGCCCATTACGACTCTCCCCGTCACAGCCCCGGAGCCGACGATAACGCCAGCGGCACCGCGGCCCTGCTGGAGGCGGCGCGGATCCTCAGCCGGGAAAGGCCCAAACGGACCATGCAGTTGGTCGCCTTCACCCTGGAAGAGCCGCAGACCTGGACCCACATCATCCTCAGGGGGAGCAAGCGGTTCGTCCGGCAGGCCAGAAAAGACGGGATCTCCTACGCCGCAGCCATCATCCTGGAATGCGTGGGCTATGCCAGTGCACGGAGCCGAAGCCAAATTCTGCCCCGGATGCTCCGTTTGCCGCAGCTGAAGACGGGCGACTTTCTTGCCATCATCGCGGACTATCAATCCAGGGAACTCATGAAGCTCGTGCACCGTTGCGCCCGCGACTGGGTGCCGGAACTAAAGACCGTGCCCCGGGCGTTTCCTTTCAGGGGTTACCTCCTTCCTCAGTGCCGCTTCAGCGATCATGCCCCTTTCTGGGACCACGGCTTCCCCGCGCTCATGCTCACCGATACCGCCATGTTCCGCAACCCGAACTACCACACGGCCAAGGACAGCGGGACAACGCTCGATTACGAGTTTCTCACGGCGGTGACCCGCTGCGCGGTTGCAGCAATGGCGGAACTGGGGGAGCTCGGGTGACAGCTGCATATCGATGCTGGACGGCAGCTCGGACCATCGGGGATCGTTGACTTGGGGGAAACAGGGACTATAGTTTGAAGCGGGGAAATTGGTAGCCACAGCTCATCATTAAGGGGCCGGAAGCAACACCCCCGGCCCACCTGGAGGAGTAACCATGGCAAAATGTAAAACAGTTATCGTCTTTTGCGTCTGCATCCTCGTCACCGGTACCGCCTTCGCCGGGAGCAAAGCGATGAAGGCGCGGGCCGACATCCTCGACAGCACCGGGAAAAGCATCGGCACGGCAACCCTGACCCAGCAAAAGGGTGGCGTCGAGGTCAAGCTGAAGGTTTCCGGCCTCACCCCCGGCAAGCACGGCTTTCACATCCACGAAACCGGGAGCTGCACCCCTCCCGATTTCAAATCGGCAGGCCCCCACTTCAACCCCTTCCAGAAGCACCACGGCCTGGAAAACCCGCAGGGGAAGCATGCAGGCGACCTCCCGAACCTGGAGGCAAAGCAGGACGGAACGGCTGAGGCGACCTTCGTCGCAGTCGATGCAACCCTCAAGAAAGGCCCCGGTTCTCTGCTCAAAAAAGGGGGCACCGCCATCGTCATCCATGCCGATCCCGATGACAACAAGAGCGACCCCGCCGGTAACGCCGGTGCCCGCGTGGCGTGCGGCGTGATAGTCAAGGCGAAAGCGGATTAGTACCCGGCCGTCTCCCCTCCCCCATCAAGGGGAGGGGTGTTTGTGGCTCCCTCTCCCTCTCCCTCTCCCCCGACCCCCTCCCGGAAACTCATCCATCCCCCGCCCAGATAGCAGTGCAAAACGGTGCTTCACCGGGCACAGTTGCAGGCCCGGCAGCCTGATGCTGGCTTTCGATGCAGCAATTCCGGCAACGCCAGTTTTAGCCTCCCGGCGTTCTTGTTTATTAGTCGAAGTACGTTAAGATGCTACCAGCATGGTTGGCAGCCATTGGAAAAGGGCGCAAAAGGGAGGACGGTAATGGCCGAGAGGGTTAAAGCGCAAGATGAGAAATTCTGCCATGAATGCGGCGAGGTCATCCGTGCCAGGGCCGAAATATGTCCAAAGTGCGGGGTCCGTCAGCCAATGATGAAGGGCATCGAGACGATCGCCGGCAATATTCTGGGGCAAGGAGAGCCGCGGTCCAGGGTGCTGGCCGGGGTGCTCGCGATTCTGCTCGGCACCTTCGGGCTGCATAAATTCTACCTGGGGCAGCCTGGTTGGGGCATCGCTTATCTACTGCTTTGCTGGACATTCATTCCTGCTATCGTCGGCCTGATAGAAGGGCTGCTCTATTTGACCATGAGCGATGAAGGCTTTCAGACGCGGTATTCCGGCCCGGCCTGGAGCAAGAGGTAAAGGGGTTATAAGCTTTGAGGTGAGACCGTCAAACAAAGGAGGAAGCTATGAAAAAAGTACTGCTCGCAACCATGTTCCTCGTTCTTTCTGGTGCGCAGATGCTCCACGCCGGAGACAGTCTGTCACGCGCGGCAATCGCAGGAGACCTGTCAGCCGCACAAGGGTGCCTGAAGAGCGGGGAAAAGGTGAACGACATCGACAAGTGGGGCTGGACCGCTCTCCACTGGTCCATCTACTACGGCAATACCCCCGTCGCCAGGTGGCTCCTGGACACCGGCGCCGACCCGAACAGCAGGACCGTAAAGGACTACGGGTCGTACCTGGTGGGAACCACCCCCCTTATTCTGGCCTCTGCCTACGGCCATGACGAAATCGTGGCCGCCCTGTTGAAGAAGAAGGCCGATGCCGGGGTGGTCGACAGGAAAGGGAAGAAGGCGATAGATTACGCACGCGAATATGACTTCCACAAGTGTGTCTCCTTGCTGGAGAGGAAGTAGCTCCGGACCCGGCATGGCAGGGGAAGCAGTTGCAGCAGGGCTGTCATTAAAAAGCCTCGGGTAGCTATCCGGGGCCCTTTTTTTTCCCGTGAGGAAAGGCAGCTGCTGGAGATGGCCCACCTTCTATTTCACCATCCCGGAGCATCCCCAGCTCCGGGGCATCTTTGCAAATCTCCCGGACTCACGCTCGTTCCCCGAGCTCCGGCTTAGCAACGAGAAAGATCCCCGTTCCATCGCTTGCGCTGTTCAATCCGCAAGTCAACTGTTCAGCATCTTCTCACCCAACTGGCCTCATTTCCCCCGTTCCTCGCCTCATTCAGAGGCCGAACCCCATACGAAGATCGCGCTATCAGCTAGTTAGCGGAATTGGTATCAAATGTGTATCTGATTGGCACGAATCCCCCGCAAACTGCGCAAACACCCCCTCCCCCTTGNNCCAGGCGGGAGATTGGTACTAATCAGGAAAGTGCATGACAAAGCGAATCCAACCCACGATGCAACATGCCAGAGAAAGCATGAAAGGGGTTTTTATGAATCGGCACGAGTTTCAAAAAGCGGTCCCCGGTTGCTGTCGTAGAATGGGAAAACACCTGATACAGACGCTATCGCTGCTTCTGCTGTTGATGCTAACCCCGCTCTTATCCATGCAGTCCGCCCAGGCGGCCCCCGGCGATTACCTGCTGGAATGGGGCGCAAGATATCATTTCTTTGCTCCCATCGGCCTGCCGGGGGAAGTGAACGGCCCCTATGGCGTGGCGATAGACAGTAGCGGGAACGTTCACGTGGTCGATTCGGGTAACGGCTGTGTCAAGGTGTTCAGCAGCGCCGGGGCGTACCTTCGGACCATAGGGAGCCCCGGGCCGGGCGACGGGCAGCTCGGCTGGCCCCACGGCATAGCGCTGGGCGGCAACGGCGACCTCTACGTTGCGGATACCTTTAACCACAGGATCCAACTCTTCACCAGCTCCGGGGAGTTTGTCAGGACCATAGGCGGCATCGGCTCCCCCCCCGATGAACAGCTCGCCTATCCCGACGACGTGGTGCTGGACGGGAGCGGCAACCTGTACGTAGCGGATTCGGCGAATGCCAGGATCCAGATCTTCACCGCCCAAGGGGAGTTCGTCAGGACCATCGGGAGCCGAGGCGCCGGAAACGGGCAATTCTCGGCGCCGCTTGGCATGGCGGTGGACGGCATCGGCCAGTTGTATGTGGCGGATGCCGGCAACAACAGGATTGCGGTATTCACCAGTGCAGGGAGCTTCGTGAGGAGCATCGGAAGTTCCGGCACCGGCGACGGCCAGCTCAGCGTCCCCACCGACGTCGCCCTGGACGGCAGCAACAACGTCTACGTGGTCGATAGCTACAACCACAGGATCCAGCTCTTTACCAGTACCGGGGTTTTTCTCAGGACGATGGGAAGCCCGGGCGCCGGCGACGGAGAACTCCAGTATCCCAAGGGGGTGGCGCTGGCGCCGAGCGGCAACATCTACGTGGGCGACAGTTATAACGGCAGGGTCGACATCTTCACCCGCACCGGCGAGTTCGCGGCCAAATGGGCCAGCCGCGGCTCCGGCAACGGAGAGTTCCATCTTCCCAACGGCGTGGCGCTTGACGGCAGCGGCAACGTCCTGGTGGCCGACACCGAAAACAACAGGGTCCAGGCCTTCACCGGCGCAGGGGCATTCCTGAGGACCATCGGGAGAATAGGCACCGGCAACGGCCAGCTCCATTTCCCCAACGGTCTCGCAGCCAGCGGAAGCGGCAACGTCTTCGTGGCCGATAGTTTCAACGACCGGATAGAGGTATTCAGCCCGTCAGGAGCATTCCTGAGGAGCATCGGGAGTGCCGGCACCGGCGCGGGTCAGCTCCTGCACCCAACTGACGCGGCGCTGGACGCCGGCGGCAATATCCATGTGGTAAATAACGGAAACAACAGGATCGAGGTCTTCACCGGCGCCGGGGTGTTCGTAAGGAGCATTGGGAGTTCCGGCTCCGGCGAGGGACAGCTCAGCGGCCCCTTTGGCGTGGCCCTGGACAGAAGCGGCAACGTCTACGTGGCCGACACCGGTAACAGCAGGATCCAGGTCTTCACCGGCGCGGGTGCGTTCCTGCGGACCTTGGGGAACTCCGGCCCAGGCTCAGGCTCCGGCCAGCTCAACCGTCCCGCCGACGTGGCGGTGGACGGAAGCGGCAACGTCTATGTGGCCGACACCTTGAACAACAGGATCGTCGTCTTCAGCAGCACCGGGACCTTTCTGGGGGATTGGGGCAGCTCCGGCGACGGCCCCGGACAGTTCCGGGCTCCAGCCGGCGTGACGGTTGATGCCATGGGGACCAGGGTCTACGTGGCTGACACCTATAACAACCGGATCCAGGCCTTCGTAGGCTACGGCGCGACGCATTTCGCGCTCTCCGCAGCGTCATCGGCAACAGCAGGCTCGGCGATCAGATTCACCGTGACGGCACTGGACGCCGCCAATAACACGGCAGCCGGTTATACCGGCACGGTGCGCTTCAGCAGCAGTGACCTCTCCGCCATCCTGCCCGCCGACTCCAGGCTCACCAGCGGCGTGGGGAGCTTCCCGGCAACCCTGAGCAAACCGGGAAACCGAACCATCACGGCCACCGACACGCTGACCGCCTCGATCACCGGGACCTCCAACGGCATCGCCGTCACCGCGGCGAAGCTGGCAGATCTGACCATCGTCAAGAGCCACAGGGGCAATTTCAGGAAGGGATGCCGCGAGGGCTACCTGATCACGGCAAGCAACAAGGGGAGCGGTCCGACCCGGGGTGCGGTGAAGGTAGTAGACCTGCTGCCGCGCGGCCTGACGGCCACAGCCATCAATGGACAGGGGTGGAGCTGTCGACTCAGCACCCTCAGCTGCACGCGCAGCAACGCGCTGGCGGCCGGTTCCAGCTATCCGCCGATCATGCTGATCGTCGAGGTCTGGAGGCATGCTCCCTCTTCGGTAATCAATACAGCCAGCGTCTCGGGCGGAGGGGATTACAACACCTCGAACAACACGGTCAGCGACCCGACCACCATCAATCCGGCAGCAAACAGAAGAAACCATCGCGGGCAGCAGTCGCGCTAAGCGGCATAGCAGTTACCCTGGACGAAGCGCAAAAGCGGAGTGAGCCGATGCTGAGAAAGTTACAGCAATAGTTTGACCCGACGCTAATGGTCCCCTCCCCCGGAGGGCACTGCCGTTAAGTTAAGGGGATGCCTGCCTGTCTCCCCCCTTTGCAAAGGGGGGCGGGGGGGGATTTGGCCCGGGCTGCAACAACGCCCATGCTCGCAACAGAGTTGAAATCCCCCTCAATCACCCTTTGCAAAGGGGGAGGCTTTCAACCGGCACATCCTGATTATTCCCATCGCTCTCATCCTGCTTTGTTCCTGCTCTCTTCTCCAGGCCGTTAGACAACCGCAAAGGTGGTAAGTATACTTTGGTGACATCGTGCCGAGTGATCAACTGGTAAAAAGATTCAATCGGGCAGCTATGAGGACAACGACATGGCACTATACGAATTTGAAGGGAAGCGACCCTCAATCGGAGCCGGCTCCTTCGTCCCGGAAACAGCAGACGTCATCGGGGACGTGACCATCGGCGAGAAATGCTTCATCGGCGTGGGCGCCCGCATCAGGGGCGACTACGGCACCATCGTGATCGGCAACCGCAGTTCGGTGCAGGAAAATGTGGTGATCCACGCCCGCGACGGCGACCGCACCGTGGTGGGGGACAACGTGCAGCTGGGACACGGCTCGATCCTGCATAACTGCACGGTCCGCGACAATGCGGTGATCGGGGTGGGAGCCATCATCTCCGATTACGCAGTGGTCGGCAACTGGGCCATCATCGGAGAGGGGGCGGTGGTGCGGGGCAACATCCCGGACGGCGCGGTCGCGGTCGGTATTCCGGCCCGGGTGGTGGGCGAGGTAAGCGAAGAGCAGAAACAGGAGTGGCTCTATTACAAGAACAAGTACGCCGAGCTTGCCAGCGTGCGCTACCCAGCGGGATTCAAGAAGATATCAGATTAACGCTGATCCAGGTGAAGTACCTCCCTCCCCTGCCAAGTCCACATCCCCGCCCCCGGAGGGGGAGGGCTAGGGAGGGGGAACTCGACCGGTTCTTCAGAGAAGCCAGAGCCTTCCCCCCTCCCGGCCTCCCCCCTCCGGAGGGAGGAGAGTGAGCAGGAGCCTGACGAAGATGGATATTTGGTCTCCGAGGAAGCGCAGCAACGCGAAGTTGGATGCCAACAGGAAAGGACAGGATGACCATGGAAGAAAGAGCTCTGAGAATTCTCACCGCGGTGGCCGCCTTTGACGGGCACGACGCCTCGGTGCTCGCCCTGAACCGCGCGCTTTTGTCCGGCGCGAGGGGAGTCGAACTCGTCTACCTCGGTTTCAACATGACGGGCGACAAGATCGCCGAGGCGGCGCTGCAGGAAGGGGCCGACGCCGTTGCGGTCAGCTCCTACAACGGCGGCCACCTCCAGTTTTTCCCCCACCTGGTCAGGCGCCTGGAGGAAAAGGGGATGGGCGCCACCCTGGTGTTCGGCGGCGGGGGCGGCACCATACTCACTGAGGATGCGCTGACGCTGGAAGATTCCGGGGTGGAGAAGATATACGGCCCGGGGTGGGCGCTCGACGCCATCGCCTTCGACATCACCGAAAGGATTCTGGCCCGGCCCGCCGACTCCTCCGGCGCGCCGGAGCCTGCCGCCTGGAGTGGAGGGTTTGGCAACCCGGTAGAGGTGAGCCGGCTGCTGACCTGGGCCGAGGCTGCGCCTGCCGAAAGCTGTAACGCCCTGCTCGATGCCCTGGCGCCACGGCCGGGGAAAAGGGATGGCAAGGTGGTGGCCATCTCCGGCGACGGCGGCAGCGGCAAGAGCACCCTGATAGACGAACTGGTCCGGCAGTTCCTGGAGAGCTTCCCGGACAAGAGGGTTGCCATCCTTGCCAACGATCCATCCCTTGCCACCGGCCGCTCTACCACCGCCTTTCTCGCGGACCGGGTGCGCATGAACGCCATCTACCATGACCGCGTCTGGCTGCGCAGCGTGGCGACCGGAAGCGCCTACGCTCCGCTTTCTCCCCGCCTCCCCCAACTGCTGGGGGTATTCCGCGCGGCGGGGTTCGACCTGGTGCTGGTCGAGACGCCGGGGGCGGGTCAGACCGGACTCGACCTGGGCGCGCTCAGGGCCGACCTGCTGGTCTATGTCAAGACACGCGAGTACGGCAGCGCCCTGCAGCTGCAAAAGGACCAACTGCTGCGCGACGCCGGGATCGTCGTCTTGAACAAGGTCGATCTGCAGGGGGCCGAGGCGGCCTACGCCGAGCTGCGGGGGGTGCTCGCGGAACTGGGGAAGCAGGATGCCCTGGTGCCGACCGCCTCGAAGGCCGCCCGCGATCCCGGCACGCGCCGCCTGTTCGCCAGCATCTGTCAAAGCCTGGGGTGGCCGCCCCCTGAGGCCGCTCCCGCCGCCGACAACATCTTCAGCTACGCCAAGAAAAACACCTTGGTGCCGCACCGGCGTCGCGCCTATCTGGCGCAGATCGCCGACAAGGTCCGCAGCTATGACCTGTTCGTGGAGGGGGAACTGCAAAAGGTCCGGTCACATCCGCTGGAGACGGAGACCCTGGATCCCGCCTGCGCGGAGCTCTTGAGGCAGTGGCCCCGGAAATGGCAGGAGATCTCCCGGGAAGCCGCCCGCAGCATGGGGAGCGACCCCTGCGCCGAGACCCCGAACGGGCTGAAGCTGATGAGGGTGGCGCTCCCCGATCCCGAGGACCGCCAGGAGTCGCTGCGCTTCCTGCTCGAAGAGGGACTTCCCGGCGAATTTCCCTTTGTCACCGGCATCTACCCCTACCGCACCATCTCGGCGGGGGAAACCACCCGGCAGTTCGCCGGTCTGCGCGGACCCGAGGAGACCAACCGGCGCCTGCACCTGCTGGCCCGCGGCGTCGCCAAGCCGCGGCTCTCCATCGCCTTCGACGGCATCACCCTGTACGGGGCGGACAGCGACGAGGACCCGGGGAGCATCGGAAAGATCGGCGAAGGGGGCGTGGCCATCGACACCTGGGAGGACATGAAGCTGGTCCTGGACGGTTTCCGGATTCCCGACATCAGCACCTCGATGACCATCAACGGCCCGGCGCCCACCATCCTCGCCATGTATTTCGTCGCGGCCATCGAGATCGAGCTGGAGCGTGCCGAAAGGGAGCGTGGCGCCCCGCTCTCCCAAGGCGAGCGCGAGGAGTTGCGCCGGCAGACCCTGAAGAACCTGCGCGGCACCGTGCAGGCAGACGTGCTCAAGGAGATCCAGGCCCAGAACGAGAACCTGTTCCAGCCCGACTTCGCCATCAAGCTTCTGGGCGACGTGCAGCAGTGGTTCATCGAAAACGGTGTCGAGAAGTTCTATTCGCTCAGCATCTCCGGCTATCACATCGGCGAGGCGGGTGCCAGCCCGGTCCAGGAACTCGCCTTCACCCTCTCCAACGGCTTCACCTACGTGGAGAACTTCCTGGCCCGCGGCATGGCGGTGGACGTATTCGCCCCCAGCCTCTCCTTCTTCTTCAAGGTCTCCCATGAGGCCGAGTGGCTTGCCTACGGCGCCGTCTGCCGGAAGATCTGGGCCATCGCCCTGCGCGACGTCTACGGCGCCAACGAGCGCTCGCAGAAGTTCAAGTTCCACACCCAGACCTCGGGGCGGGCCCTGCAGGCCGAGGAGTGGGACACCCTGAACCCCGTGCGCCTCACCTACCACGCCTTCGTGGGACTTCTGGCCAACTCCAACTCGCTGCACGTCGATTCCGCCGACGAGCCGATGACCACCCCGGCCGAGAAGTGGGTGCGCCAGGCGTCCATGGTAGCGAATTATCTGCGCGAGGAGGCCGAGGGGTTCGTGATCCAGAACCTGCTCTCCGGCTCCTACGCCTTCCGCGCCCTGGTAAAACAGGTACAGGCGCAGGTGCTCGAAGAGTTCGACCGGCTGGACCAGTTGGGAGGCGTGGGGCCCGCCACCGAGCTTGGGTACCAGAGGCGCTGCATAGCGGAGAACAGCACCAAATACGAGCGCGAGCGGCGGCGGGCGACCCCCGAGCACCCCGATCCGCCGCGGCGAAGGATCATAGGGTACAACAGCTTCGAGTTGCCCGACGGGCACAAGGAGAAGTACCCCGCCGTAGCCGAAGTGGTGCGTCCCGATCCGGCGGACTGGGAGCGGCAACTGAGCCGGGTGCGCGGTTTCAAGGAGCGCCACCGCGAGGACGCCCCGATCTATCTGGAGCGGCTCAAGCAGGTAGCGCTCAAGGACGGCAACGTCTTCGGCGAACTGCTGGAGACCGTCCGGCACGCGACCCTGGGGCAGATCTCCAGGACGCTCATGGAAGTGGGCGGAGAGTACCGGAAGATGGTGTGAATCGGGGGCTAGGGGCTAGGGGCTAGGGGCTAGGGGCTAGTTCTACTTTGTCACATTACCACCTTGCCCCCATCCCCACCCTAACCCTCCCCTTGAAAGGGAGGGGATTTTAAGGCTCCTCCCCCTTNNCTGTAATCTGACAAAGTAGAACTAGTCGCTAGGGGCTAAAGTCCCCTCTCCCCTTGTGGGAGAGGGATAGGGGGAGGCTTTCCCCATCTTACCAAACTCTGAAGAAACTCCCCCTCGCCCTCCGGGAGAGGGTCGGGGTGAGGGAGTTTCGGTTCTCAGCACTACCTATACGGTCGTCTTGCCGTCAAGCGACTGAACGCTCGGGCACCTCCCTCACCCGCCCTTCGGGCACCCTCTCCCGGAGGGCGAGGGTTTACTTCTATAACCTTCAAGTTCAGATGAGTTGTCGCTGTAGCGCCGAGGGAGAACCATGAAAGAACCTATCTGGGTGCCGCCGAAGGAGCGGGTGCAAAATAGCGCCATGTGCCGCTTCATGGCCTTCGTGAACGACCGGCACGGCACACGGTTTGACTGCTACCCGGATCTCTACCGGTGGTCCGTGACCGACATCCCCGCCTTCTGGGGCGCCTTCTGGGATTTCGGCGAGGTGATCGCCTCGAAGGGATTCGACCAGGTGGTAGACGATGCTACCCGGATGCCCGGTGCACGATGGTTCAGCGGCGCCAGGCTCAACTTCGCCGAAAACCTGCTGCGCTTTCGCGATGACGCGACGGCGATCGTTTTCCAGGGTGAAGGGCGCGAAGCCGAGCGGCTTAGCTACGCCGAACTCTACCGCTCCGTGGCGCGTCTGGCGCGGGCGCTCAAGCGAGCCGGTGTGCAACCGGGGGACCGGGTCGCGGCATTCATGCCGAACCTCCCCGAGACCGTGGTCGCCATGCTAGCCAGCGTCAGCCTGGGCGCCGTCTGGTCCTCCTGCTCGCCCGACTTCGGGATACAGGGCGTCCTGGACCGCTTCGGCCAGATCGAACCCAAGGTCCTCTTCAGCGCCGACGGCTATCTATACGGCGGCAGGAGTTTCGACACCCTCGAAAAGCTCAAGGGAATCGTGGTGCAGATTCCCTCCATCGAGCAGGTGATCCTGGTCCCTTACCTGGACCGCGAGCCGCGCTCCGGCGACATCCCCCGCACCACTCCATACGACGACTTCAGCGCCGGCGAGCAAGCCGGTGACGCAATCGACTTCGCGCAGCTTCCCGCCGACCACCCGCTCTACATCATGTATTCCTCCGGCACCACCGGCCGCCCCAAATGCATGGTGCAGGGGAGCGCCGGGATCCTGCTGCAGCACCGCAAGGAACTCCTGCTCCATACCGACCTCAGGCGGGACGACACCGTCATCTACCTCACTACCTGCGGCTGGATGATGTGGAACTGGCTGGTCAGCGCGCTTTCCTGCGGTGCCGCCCTCGTTCTTTACGAAGGGAGCCCCTTTCACCCCGACCCCGGCGCGCTCTGGCGGCTGGCGGAAAGAGAGAGGATCACCGTCTTTGGCACCAGCGCACGCTACCTCGCTTCACTGGAGAGCTCCGGCACCCGGCCCGGCCGCGACTGCGACCTTACGCCGCTGCGCAGCATCCTCTCCACCGGCTCGCCGCTATCCGCCGACGGCTTCCGCTACGTCTACCGAGAGATAAAGGCCGATCTCCAGCTCGCCTCCATTTCCGGAGGCACCGATCTCAACGGCTGTTTCGCGCTCGGGGATCCGACCTCTCCGGTGTATCCGGGTGAGTTGCAGTGTCGAGGCCTTGGGATGCGTGTGGAGGTTTACAACGCGGCAGGGGAGCCGCTAGTCGGTGAGCCGGGGGAGCTCGTCTGCAGCGCCCCCTTCCCTTCCATGCCCCTTTACTTCTGGAGCGATCCGGACGGAGCCAAGTACCGGAAGGCGTATTTCGAGAGATTTCCCGGGGTCTGGGCCCACGGCGACTGGTGCACCCTCACAGGGAGCGGGGGGATGATCATCCATGGCCGCTCCGACGCCACCCTGAATCCCGGCGGAGTGCGGATAGGCTCCGCGGAACTGTACCGCGTCGTGGAGACCATGAGTGAGATCGCCGACAGCATCGTCGTGGGGCAGCGTTGGCAGGGGGACGAGCGGGTGATTCTCTTCGTCCGTCTCGCCCCGGGCGTCGACTGCAGCGAAGAGTTAAAGGAAAAGATCAGGCAGCGGATCCGGGAAAGCATCTCGCCGCGCCACGTGCCGGCAAAGATCATCCCCGTCGCGGAGATCCCCTACACCATCAACATGAAGAAGGTCGAGCTCGCCGTGCGCAGCGTCATCCATGGAGAGGAGGTGGCAAACCGGGATGCCTTGGCCAACCCCGAGGCGCTCGATCTGTACCGGAACCTGGGGGAGCTTGAGGAGTGAAATGAGGTAACCCTCCCCCAGCCCCTCCCATAAAGGGAGGGGGGCATAGGCCGACCCTCCCCCAGCCCCTCCCATAAAGGGAGGGGGGCCTTCTACTCCCTCTCCCCTCGTCGGGGGCGTTCTACTCCCTCTCCCCTCGTGGGAGAGGGCTGGGGAGAGGGGCGCCTCAACTCCCCCTCCATCTTGTCCCTCACTCCCTCTCCCCTCGTGGGAGAGGGCCGGGGAGCACTGCCATTAAGTTAAGGGGAA
>DNRQ01000038.1 GCA_003499925.1 Geobacter sp. | reverse complement strand
ACCGGAGGCGCGGAGGCGCAAAGAAAAACGAAACCCTAAAAAAGGGGTAAAGAATCAAGACCTTGCCTGCCTGCTTTAAAGATTTTCCCTCTTTTTGTTTTCGGTTTATCTCTGCGTCCCCGCGTCTCCGCGTCCCTGCGTTAAAGAATTTGGCCTTAGGTTTTCTACCCTCTCGGATGGAACTCCGCGTGCAGCCTCTTCAGCCTCTCCCGGGTCACATGGGTGTAGATCTGGGTTGAGGAGAGGTCGGCGTGCCCCAGCATGATCTGCACGCTTCTCAGGTCGGCGCCGTTTTCCAGGAGGTGTGTGGCGAACGAGTGGCGCAGCGTGTGCGGCGAGATGCTGCTCCTGACCCCCGCCTGCAACGCCCTTTTCTTCACGATGTTCCAGAAGGCCTGGCGGGTCATCCCCTCCCCCAGCCGGCTCAGGAAGAGCCGCTGGCTGCTCCCCTCCTTGAGCAGCTCGCCCCGCGCCTCTCCGAGGTAGCGCGCCACCGATCTGCAGGCGCTCTCCCCCATCGGCACCAGCCTCTCCTTGTCCCCCTTGCCGATGGTCATCAGGTAGCCGGCGGCGACGTTCACCTCGCCAAGCTTCAGCCCCACCAGCTCGGAGACCCGCAGCCCGGTGGCATAGAGGAGCTCCAGCATCGCGGCGTCGCGAAGCTCGATGGCACCGGTATCAAGCGGCGAGGCGAGCAGCGCCTCCACATCCCTGCCGCTCAAGACGGCCGGGAGCCTGACCACCCCCTTGGGCGCCTCGA
The DNA here is from genome assembly GCA_003499925.1 of Geobacter sp. Lineage (GTDB taxonomy): Bacteria > Desulfobacterota > Desulfuromonadia > Geobacterales > Geobacteraceae > Geomonas. Next base: position 118,228 of record DNRQ01000038.1, on the reverse strand, counting down.
TGATCGAGGTCGGGTTCAGCTCGCAGTACCCTTCGACAACCAGGAAGCGGTGCAGCATGCGCAGGGCGGAGAGCGCCCGGGCCCGGCTCCGGGGCGAGAGCCCCTCTCCCTTGAGCTTTGCCAGGTAACCCGCCACGTCGCTCGGGCGGATCTCCCCGGGGGGACGCCCGCCGAGAAACTGCAGGTAGCGCGTCAGGTCCCGGCTGTAGGCGTCGACGGTGTTCCCGGCGGACCCCTTCTCCACCACCAGGTAGTTCAGAAAGAGGTCCAGGTACCTGTCCACTAGCTGTCCTGGTCTATGGCGACGAGAAGCGCCCTGCGGATCTCCTCAAGCTTCCCCGGCTCGGAGATCTTCTGCCCGAAGATGTCCTTCACGTAGAAGACGTCGGCCACCTGGTCCACCTTGGTGGAGATCTTGGAGACGCCGATGTAGAGGCCGAGCCTGGTGAGGGTGCTGGTGATGCTGTAGAGGAGCCCCACCTTGTCGTGGGCGTAGATGTCGATGACCGTGTAGTCGGAGGAGACCTCGTTGTCGATCTCCACCCGCGCCGGAACGGTCGGCTTCGCCTTCTCGGTGAGGATGCTGGGGCGGTGCCGCTTGGCCACCAGGGCGCTCACCCGCACGTCGCCCGAGAGCACCTGGCGCAGGTCGGTCTCCAGGCGCGCCCAGCGGTTCTCGTCGGTGATGACGAACCCCTGCGGGGAGTTGACCTGGAGGATGTCCAGCACCTTCTCGTTGGTGTTGGTGTGGATCTGGGCCCCCAGGATGTTCATGCCGTTGGCCGCCATGACCCCGGTTATCTTGGAGAAGAGACCCGGGATGTCGAAGGTGCAGACGGTCACGTTGGTGTATCCCCTCTCCGTCTCGTGCGAGAGCTTCAGCACCAGCTTGCTGTCCCCCAGGGAGAGCAGTACCTTGAGATGGCCGGCGATCACCTCCGGGGCGTAGGAGAGCAGGTGGCGCGTGGTGAGCGACTGCAGTTCGTCCTTGATGAGCTGCGCCGGGTAGTCCTCGCGCAACAGCTCGAAAACGGCCCGCTTCACCCGCCGCACCCGGTCCCCCGAGGCCTCCAGCTTGAAGTCGCCCCGCTCCAGGACCTGGAACGCCTTCTCGTAGAGCTCCTGCAGCAGGAGCGCCTTCCACTCGGTCCAGACCTCGGGCCCCACCGCCTTGATGTCGGCGTAGGTCAGGAGGTAGAGCATCTTCAGGTTCTCGCTCTTCTCCATCTGGCGGGCGAACTGGATGATCATCCGCTCGTCGTGCAGGTCGCGGCGCTGGGCGATGTGGGCCAGGAGCAGGTGCTGCCTGACCAGGAACTGCAGCCTCTCGCCGTCCTCCTTGCTGAGCCCCATGCGGCGCGCCACGGTGCGGGAGAGCTCCGCCCCCACCTCGGCGTGGCCGCCTCCCGACCCCTTGCCGACGTCGTGCAATAGGACCGCCAGGAGCAGGAGCCAGCGCTTGTCGACCTCCAGGGCGAGCTGGGTCAGAAGCGGCAGGGTGTCGCGGTGCTCGCCGCGCCAGAGCTTGGCGATCTCCTCGACCGCGAACAGGGTATGGGTGTCGACCGTGTAGATGTGGTAGACGTCGTGCTGCACCTTGCAGTAGATCCGCTCGAACTCCGGGATGAAGCGGTTCAGAAAGCCGAGATGGTGCATCTGCTGCAGGGTCTCGGAGACCCCCTTCTCGGACTGCAGGATCTTGATGAAGGAGGCGTTGGCCTCCTTGGAGCGGCGGAACTTGTCGTTTATCAGCTCCAGGTTGTCCCGGATCAGGGTCTTGGTGCCGATGGCGATGGCGACCCCCTGCTTCTGCGCGCACTCGAAGATCCGGATCAGGCGCACCGGGTCCTTGACGATCACCGACTCGTCCGGCACCACCAGCTCCCCCTTCATCACGTAGAACCCCTCGCCCACCGGCCTGCGGGTGAAGTACCCCAGGATCTTGCGGGCACCCTCCTCGCGCTGGCTGCACTTGGCGATCATCACCGAGCTGAAGTGCTCGACCCGGTTGGCGTGCAGGTAGAAGTCCTGCATGAACTGCTCGACCGCCAGGGTCTTGCCCCGGTCCTCGTAGCCGAAGAAGCGCGCGATCGAGGTCTGCGCCTCGAAGGTGAGCTGGTCGTTCTTCCTGCCGGCCAGGTAGTGCAGCTCGTTGCGGATGCGCCACAGGTAGTTGAGCGAGGCGAGGTACGCCTTCAGCTCCTCCTCGGAGAGCACCCCCTTGATCACCAGCTCGCGCGGCTGGTCCACCTTGTACTTGATCTTCGCCACCCACATCGCCGTGTGCAGGTCGCGCAGGCACCCCTCCCCCTCCTTGATGTTCGGCTCCAGGATGTAGACGCTGGAGCCGTACTTCTCGCGCCTCTTCCTGTTTTCCTCGAGCTTCTCGTTGATGAAGGCGTCGCTTCGCTTGGCGAGCACCTGGGTCACCATCAGCTTCTTCAGGTCGCGAAACAGCGTCTCGCTTCCGGTGAGGAGCCTCGCGTCCAGGAGCGCGGTCTTAACGGTGGTGTCGTTTCCCGCCATCTCCACGCAGTCGGAGAGGGTGCGCACCGAGTACCCCACGTCCAGGCGGAGATCCCACAGGAAATAGAGCAGGCGGTTGGCCACCTCCTCCACCCGCTTGGAATCCTTGCCGCTGTAGAGGAACATCAGGTCGAGGTCGGAGTAGGGGTTGAGCTCGCCCCGCCCGTACCCTCCGATGGCGACCAGAGACAGCTCGCCCGCCTTGGGGATCTGCAGGTCGTCGGAGAGCGCGCTGAAGAGCCTGGTCACCAGGGCGTCGGTCATCGCGGTGATCGACTGCACCACCTGGATGCCGTCCTCCCCCTCCCGGTGCCCGCGCTTGAGCTCCTCGCGGAAATGCTCCAGGAACTCCCTGGCCGCGGCCAGATAGGCGCCGCGCTTCTCCTCGAAGCTCTTGCCGTCACCCTTGAGCGCCTCGGAGAGATATCCGTTCAGGTTTAGCCGCATTATCCTTCCTTGGCGATCCGGACCACCTGCAGCACCCCCGGGAACGCCTCGATCTCCGCCTCGGCGAGGCTCTGGGTATCGCCGATCACCCCGATGATGACCCGGTTGGCGCCGGTCGACTGGTGGATGTCGAAACCGCGGTCGATGAGATAAGCCTTTATGTGGTCCTGGGCCTCGACATCGGCCTCCTTACGCATTACGATCAGCACCTGAAATCCTCCGAATTTTAGTGTTCCCCGCGGGTCATGATCCGCTCCAGCCGGCGCGATTCGTCGACCACCCTCTCGAAGAGCCGGACGATGGCCTGGTCGTCCAGCGGCCCCCGGTTCTCGGCGCTCATGCGCGCGAAGATCCGCTTTTCCCGGGCCGGATCGTAAACCGGCAGGTCGAGCCCCTTCTTGAGTTCGCCGATGGCAAGCGCCAGCGAGGCGCGCTCGTTGAAGATGCGCAACAGCTCGCTGTCCAGCCGGTCAATGTTCTCCCTGATGTCATCGATGGTCATGGCATTTCCTTAGAACTGCTTCTTGGTGAAGGTGTCGCGTTTCCAGTTGGCGTCGTCCACGCCCGGATGATCGATGTTGAAGTTCAGGCCGCGCGACTCCTTGCGCTGCATGGCGCAGGAGACGATGAGCTGCGCCACCGTGGCGATGTTGCGCAGCTCGATCAGGTCCGAGGTGACGATGAAGTTCCAGTAATACTCCTCGATCTCGTCCTGGATCAGCTCGATGCGGCGCATGGCGCGCGCCAGCCTCTTGTCGGAGCGCACGATGCCGACGTAGTTCCACATCATGCGCCTGATCTCGTCCCAGTTCTGGGAGACCACCACCATCTCGTCGGAGTTGGTGGCGGTGCCGCTGTCCCACTCGGCGATCTCGGGGGAGGTGAACTCCTCCTGCTTCAGGATCTTCACCGCGTGATGGTAGGCGCGCCCGGCGTAGACCGCCGCCTCCAGGAGCGAGTTGCTGGCGAGCCGGTTGGCGCCGTGCAGCCCGGTGAAGGCGACCTCGCCGATGGCGTAGAGGTGCTTCAGGTCGCTCTCGGCGTTGCCGTCCACCGCCACGCCGCCGCAGAGGTAGTGCGCCGCCGGGACCACCGGGATCTGGTCCCGGGTCATGTCGATGCCGAACTCCAGGCAGGTCTGGTAGATGTTGGGAAAGCGCGAGGTGATGTAGGCGGCGTCCCGGTGGGTGATGTCCAGGTAGACGCAGTCGTCGCCGCAGGTCTTCATCTCGTTGTCGATGGCGCGGGCCACGATGTCGCGCGGCGCCAGGTCCTTGAGCGGATGGTAGCGCTCCATGAAGGCGGTGCCGTCGCGGCGGCGCAGGATCGCCCCCTCGCCCCGGACCGCCTCCGAGATCAGGAAGGAACGGGCGGTCGGGTGGTACAGGGTGGTCGGGTGGAACTGCATGAACTCCATGTTGGCGACCGTGGCGCCGGCGCGGTAGGCCATGGCGACGCCGTCGCCGGTCGCCACGTCCGGATTGCAGGTGTAAAGGTAGACCTTGCCGGCCCCTCCCGAGGCGAGGAGCGTGATGCGCGAGGCGAAGGTCTTCACCACCCCGGTCCCGACGTCGAGCACGTGCGCCCCCAGGCAGCGGTTCTCTTCCAGGCGCTTCTTCAGCACCTTCGACTCGGTGACCAGGTCGATCGCCACGTGGTTTTCGTATATGCTGATGTTGTCGTGGGCCCGTGCCGCGAGCACCAGCGCGCGCTGTATCTCGCGTCCGGTGATGTCCTCGGCGTGCAGGATGCGCCGGGCGCTGTGTCCCCCCTCGCGGGTCAGGTCGTAGACGCCGTCTTCCTTGGTGAACTGCACCCCCCACTCGATCAGGTTCGCGATCACCTGCGGCCCCTCCTCCACCACCATGCGGACCACGTCCTCGTGGCAGATGCCGGCCCCGGCCACCATGGTGTCCTGCACGTGGGCGTCGAAGGTGTCCTCCTTGGAGGAGACCGAGGCGATCCCGCCTTGGGCGTAGTTGGTGGCAGTCTCGGATATATCCCGTTTGGTGACCACGGCGACCGTGCCGTGGGCCGCGGCCTGCAGCGCGAAGGAGAGCCCCGCGATGCCGCTGCCGATCACCAGAAAATCACTTTGCACCTTCATTAATCCCCCGATTAGGCTAGATTTGCCAGATTCATTGGAAAACTCGCAAATTATTGACTCCGACGGAATTTTTGTCAAGACTTTTGACAAGTTATCCTGAAGGGCGAGAACTTTAACCCTTGAATTCTCGCGTTTATTGTTTTATCCTTTTGAGGCCGCAATTTCCCTCTTGCCAAACAAAGGAAAATCACGAGCTTGAAGCCATACGCAATATTCCTGATAGCAGCACTGGCAGTGATCCCGTCCGCGCTCTGCGTCCCGACGGCCGCGCGCGCCGACATCTACCGTTACGAGGATCCCGACGGGACCCTCCACTTCACCGATGCACCCACCGACAAGCGCTTCAAGGTGTTCATGAGGGACATCAAGAAGGACCGCAAGCTGCGGACCGCCTTCAAGCTTCCCGGCTTCGCCCGCAACCCCGCCGAATTCGAGCCGATCATCAGCTCCTACTCGCGCGAGTTCGGCGTCGACAGCTCGCTGATCAAGGCGGTGATCCATGCCGAGTCCGGCTACAACCCGAACGCCGTCTCCCCCAAGGGTGCCCAGGGGCTGATGCAGCTCATGCCTAAGACCGCGCAGGGGCTCAAGGTGGCCGACTCGCTGAACCCCTCCGACAACATCCGCGGCGGGGTGCGCTACCTGAGGTTTCTTCTGGACACCTTCAAGGGGAACGAGTCGCTGGCCCTGGCCGCCTACAACTCGGGACTCGGCACCGTGGCCAAGTACGGCGGCATCCCCCCCTACCAGGAAACCCGGACCTACGTGGCCAAAGTGTTGAGCTACCGGAACAACTACAGATAGCGTAAAGGCCAAAAAGCATGACGAGATCCACCCACGCCCAGATTTGGAACCTCCCCAACATCATCACCATGGCGAGGATAGCCGCCATACCGCTACTTTGCGTGCTGCTGCTCTCGCCGGAGCGCCGTCCCTGTTTCTGGGCCGCGGCCCTCTTTGCTGCCGCCTCGGTCACCGACTGGCTGGACGGCTACCTGGCGAGGCGCATGGGGATCGTCACCGTGTTCGGCAAGTTCCTCGATCCGATAGCCGACAAGCTGATCGTCATGTCCGCCCTGATCATGATCCTCCCCTTCGACCGGGTGCCCGCCTGGATGGTGCTGGTGATACTGGGGCGCGAGATGATCATCACCGGCCTGCGCGGCATCGCCTCCACCGAGGGGATCGTGATACCCGCCAGCAACCTGGGGAAGTTCAAGACCATCTTCCAGCTGGTCGCCATCATCGGGCTCCTTTTGCACTACGAGTACCGCTGGTTCTTCTCCATCGACCACCCGCTGCTCGTGGTCAACATGCACAACGTCGGCATGTTCTATCTCTGGATCGCCACCGTCATCACCATCTGGTCCGGCGTCGACTATCTGAGCCGGTTCGTCAGGGTGATCGCCAAATAGCAAAAATTACCGTTGACACGGAAACCGACATGGGGTATAAAACGGTCTCCTTCAGCGGCAAAGGGCGGCGTGGCCAAGTGGTAAGGCAAAGGACTGCAAATCCTTCATTCCCCGGTTCAAATCCGGGCGCCGCCTCCAAATAAATCAAGGGCTTACAGTTAATCGCTGTAAGCCCTTTTTTTTCGTGCTGTAATAGGTGCTGTAATAAAATTTCCACCCCCCAAGCGGACCCCGCCGCCGGGGGAAGTTGGGTCGAATTTGAGTACCTTGCTCTTCAGCTTCTGCTGCCTGTAACCGACGGTGATGCCGTAATTCTCCGACGATGGTACGCTCTGCTTGAGGCCGGCCTTGAACTCCCTGCGCCCTTTCTGCCGCTGGCTGGCGATGGACAGGATCAACACTTCCAGTTCGGCGCGGCAGCCTTCGTCCAGCTCTCCGGCAAGGGCATCGAAGAAGAGGAGCGCCTCGTCCATGTTGCGCATCTCCCCCAGGAATCGAGTGACCCGCTTCACCCGGCGCACCAGTCGGTTCACAGCATCGTTTTGGTAGCAGGGGGAAAAGAGCTCGAGCCCCTCGCGGACCCTGCGCGAGGCCACCCTCAGGTCGTGGATGTCGTCCGGATCCCACGTATCCAGAACCTTCTTCTTAAGCCGGAAGAAATCATCCCCCCTCTGGGACAGAAGCACCCTGCCTGCAATCCACAACGGCGTCACTCCCGAGAGTTGCGTCATGCGGATCAGACCGGCAAGCGTTTCAGCTCGTTTCTGGCCTTCTTGAAGCCGACCCTGAGCCCGGACAGATCCGCGTCCGCAGCGCCGGCCAGACGTTTGCCGGCCTTGTACAGCACTCTGACCGTGCGTCTGGGCCGCTTGGGAATACTCCCCTCCACCTTTTCCAGGGAGGCGTTGATCTTGGCGATGCTCTTGGTGAGCTTGTGGCCGGACTTGGTCTCCAATGCCTCAGAGAAACGCTCGCTTGCCGAGGCGGCGAGGCTCTGCACCTGGGCGCGGAAAGCGGCCAGTTCCTGCTGCAAGGCGGCAATGAGCGCCTCCTGCTCGGCAAGCGAGGCGGCGGTCAACTGCCTGGCCTGTTCGATGAGCTCGGCGACCGGGCGCCCTGCCATGCCTTTGACCGCTGCGAGTTCATCCTCGCCGGCTGCTGCCACCTTCGTTGCGCTGTCAAAGCCCGCCTCCGCCAAGCGCCGCGCCAACCTCTTTCCTATCCCGTTCAGCTGCTGCAGATCCTTCCCGATTCGACACATCAATGGCGTCCTCCTCTTTTCGTGAGCGCAAAGGCCTTGGGCCTAAGCGACAGTGCTAGTGACAGCTGGTGTTCTTGAGAATCCGATGAATCTCGACACTGCGCGGGAATCCGGCCTTGATCGTCTCCTGATCCTCAGGGTCGAGACTCCGGAATTCCGGATGGGTCTCGACACTGCGCCAGTCGTCAATCTGTGCTGAGTTGATATAAAAGGCTCTGGCACCGGAAAGCGATTCCCCAATACCCGTTGGGCGGCGATCATGTATGAAAAATACCATGGGACCTTCCTGTCCTGACTCTGATGGAATTAGTGCAACGCTCGATACTTACTTATTTAACATCGTTTTCTATCTTAACAACCTCAGACTTGGTTAGTGACACCCAACCAAGATCACTTGGTCATGCCAACAGCCTATTAATTCGATGTTTCTCCACGGGAACAGGAATGAGCCCATGTAAAGAATTAACACAACTGTAACAATTTATTCTTCCGCAACCGGGTTGCGTTCGCGCCCAGAAGCGCCGCGGCGACCACCTTTGGCGCTCTCCGGCAGGAGGTCGCGGCGAGGGCAGAGCTGACCAGCAGGTAACCGTCGTCGGCTGCAGCTCAGCGCCTCTGGACCATCTCCAGCAGATAGAGGATGATCTCGATGGCGATCAGGACGATGATGATCCATTCCAGGCGGGCGGAACGGCGGGCGTGAGACAGGGAGGAGAAGACATCGGTCATATCCAGAAGGGTCTCGGACTTGTGTTTGATCTCCTGGTAGCGCGGCCCCAGTTCGAACAGGCGCGCCATGGTGAGGTAGAGCCGGTCGGCCTCCGGGTCGGCCCAGGTGATGTCCGGCTTGTCCAGCACCATGATGTGCGCGATCGAGGTGTACTTGAAACCAAGTATGGACGACGCGAGCTTCGCCATGAGACGGTCGGGCAATTCCAGCTTGCCCTCGCCCAGGTTGGCAATCAGCACCTCCACCTCATCAAAAACCGCATCCACCCTATCCTCGATCCTTTCCAGCGCAACGGATTTGGCGATCACGAAGCAGACGATATCGATGAAGGCCTGGTTATAGGTCTGCATTACCGCGTAATCGTTGGTGATGGCGGCCTCCCGGTCGGCATCGATCTCCAGCTGATACTCCTCCCGGTAAGCGAGTTGCGGCGGAATCTTAACCACGTCCGCGAACTGTTTCAGACTGTCAAGGAAGCGGGCCGTAATGTCATTGGAACAGTTGAGAAAGACCACGCATCCGAAATAGTAAAGGTATACCCGCTCGACATCGTTCTCCAGGGCCAATCCCATGGTCATCGGATTGAGTCTCATCGGCTCTTCCCAGCCAAATCTGCGCGAGAACTCCAGCGCAGCAGCCAGCCGGTTCAGATCGAGCTCGCCTCCGAAGGCATAGGCATTGAAAGAGTAGGTTGCCATGCTAACTCCTTAAATAGGCAATGACAACAATACCACTTTTAATGGATATTTCACCGGCAGGCATGGGGCGGGCGCACCTGTAACGTACTTGTAACACTGAAATGAACGGCACCTGGGGTATAAGGGTACAACCCTCATTGGCGGAGCAAACCATGGTCACGCAGGAACCGTCGCCGATAGAGCACAAGAAAGCGCCGAATCGGCAGGCAGCCCGGGAGACCGCGCCCGGCTCCCTACCCCGGATCGACCCCTCCGACCAGCAGTGGTATCTCAATCGCGAGCTGACCTGGCTTGCCTTCAAGCGCCGCGTGCTGCACGAGGCAGAGGACGAGCGCGTGCCGCTTTTGGAGCGACTGAAGTTCATCGCCATCGTGAGCGGCAATATCGACGAGTTTTTCATGAAGCGCATCGGCGGGCTCAAGCAGCAGATCGGCGCCGACGTACGCGAACTGACACCGGACGGCCGCACGGCGCGCCAGCAGGTGCAGGAATGCTACGGCTTGCTTCGAGAACTGGAGGCGGAAAAGGACGATCTGCTGTGCCGGGTAACCAGGCTGCTGCGGCAAAAGGGGATCGTCCTGGCACTCTTTCAGGAACTTTCGGCAAAAGAAAGGAAGCTTGCTTGTGACTACTATCACGCCAACATCTTCCCTCTGCTGACGCCGCAGTCCATCGATCCGGCACACCCCTTCCCCTTCATCTCCAACCTCTCCCTTAACCTCCTGGTTTCCCTGGGGTACCCCAGGAGCAAGCAGACCGTGCTGGCGCGGGTCAAGGTTCCCGTCGGCCTGGGCACCCCCCGCTTCATCAGGGTCGGCGACGGGGAGCACTTCGTCAGCATGGAGGAGGTGATGATGCACAACCTGGAAGGGCTCTTCCCGGAGATGCAGGTGAGAAGCTGCGAGCTGTTCCGAGTCACCAGAAACGCCAACACCGAAAAGAACGAGGAGGAGGCCGACGACCTGATGGCGATGATCGAGAGCGAGCTCAAGGAACGGAAGTTCGCCCCGATCGTGCGCCTGGAGATCGGCCAGGGCATGGAACCGCTGCACCGCGGCCGGCTCGCCGCCGAACTGGAGCTCGACGAGGTGAACGACGTCTTCGAGGTGCAGGGGATGATGGCGATGCGCGACCTGTTCGAGATCTCCCGCCTCGACTATCCGCGCCTGCACGATGCGCCGCACCACCCGATCGACCACCCACAGTTTCTGACCCCGCGCAACATCTTCCACACCATCCGCGAGTGCGGCAGCGTTCTGCTGCAGCACCCGTACGTCTCCTTTTCCACCTCGGTGGAGCGCTTCCTGCGCGAGGCGGCCAACGATCCCAAGGTGCGCGGCATCAAGATGACCCTGTACCGGACCTCCAGCCAGAGCCGCATCATAGAGGCGCTGTTGCAGGCGGCGCAAAACGGCAAGCAGGTCGCTGTGGTGGTGGAGCTCAAGGCGCGTTTCGACGAGGCCAGGCCAATATCCGCCTGGCCGAGTTGATGGAGGAGGCTGGGATCCACGTCACCTACGGCGTGGTCGGGCTCAAGACCCACTGCAAGGTGATCCTGGTGGTGCGCCAGGATTACAACGGGCTGAGGCGCTACGTCCACCTGGGGACCGGGAACTACCATGCCGAAAAGGCAAGGGAGTACGGCGACCTGGGGCTTCTGACCTGCGACGACGCCCTGGGACGGGACGCGACCGAGCTGTTCAACTACCTGACCACGGGATTCTCGGTGAAGCGCAAGTTCAGCAAGCTGATCCTGGCGCCGAGGTCCCTCAAGAAGGCGATTCTGCTGATGATCAAGCGGGAGGCGGCGCTCAACGCGCTGCACGGCGGCGGGCGGATCCGTTTCAAGATGAACGCGCTGGAGGACTGCGACATCGTCGAGGCGCTCTACAGGGCCTCGATGGCCGGCGTCAGGATAGAGCTCATCGTGCGCGACACCTGCCGCCTGCGTCCCGGCATAGCGGGGCTCTCCGAGAACATCCGTGTCACCGGCATTGTCGGCCGCTTCATGGAGCATTCGCGCATCTATCACTTCAGGAATAACGGGGAGGACGACTACTTCATCGGCTCGGCCGATCTCATGAAGAGAAATCTGGAGGCGAGGGTGGAAATCCTGATCCCGGTCGAGGCCCCGGAGCTGAAAAGGGAACTGGGTGCCGTCCTCGACCTGCACGACGGCGACCGGCGCTCGGCCTGGGATATGCAGCCGGACGGCGCCTATATCCAACGCGTCCCCTCAAGTGATGGAAACGACGACGGGAGTCACCAGTTGTTGATCGCAGCCGCCGAGCAGCGTTCAAACGAGGTCATGAAGGGGAAGAAAAGGTTTAGGTGAGGGACCTTTTTTTGATCCTGCGGTCTCACCTGCCATGGCTGCGGCCTGGCGGGTGAGACCGTTGCCGGGCCCTTAAACCAATATCTGCTTCAGGGCGTTACGGGCCTTGTTGAAACCGGTCCTAAGTTCCACTAGATCCGCTTCGCCCAGGCTTGACAGTCGCTTGCCGGCTTTGGCGAGTACTTTCCCGGCCCTGCGCGGATGCAGCTCCAGGCGCCCCTCGATCTTATCCAGGGAGACACTCAGCTTCTCTATGCTCCTGAAGAGTTTGAGTCCGGGCTTGGAGACGAGTTCCTGGGCATATCGCACTGCTGCGGAGGCGACGAGGATCCGCAGCTGATCGCGCAATCCGGAAAGCCCCAATTCGAGATCGGCAATCTGCACCTCCTTGCCGGCAGGCGGACTGTCCTGAAGGGCGCCAGCCTGTGCCATGAGCTGCGGCACGGCGCTCCGCTTGATCCCCTTCACGGCGCAGAGCTGATCCTCCCCGGCGGCGGCGACCTTGGCGATACTGCCGATACCTGCCTCCACCAGACGCTGAGCCAAAGTCCTGCCGATTCCCTGCAGCTGTTGCAATTCTTGCTCATTTCCGGTCATATCCCGATCTCCTTTTTATCGCAGCGCATGCACTAGCTGGTCCGGTGCCTGATGTCATCAATCGGTTCCCAATTGGACTCTGCGTCAGGGAATATACCATAAACTATTAAGGGCACAATCCTCATGAATAGTAATCTTGCCTACAGGGTGAAATTGTTACCCGGCTGTAACATGAATCTAATAAAAGGAGGTTGCACGGGGTATCTGGTACCGGCGGTTGTTCAATCTGAATGTGACGGATCCCTGTTTTTCGGGAGCATATTTTTTTCTGCAATCAGCGACGCCAGTTCCTTATTACAGAAAGCCATTGCTCCGGTGCAGGGGATCTTCCCTAGGGAAGGGGAGAGAAGCCGCATACCTGCTCAAGACGTCGAGGCTGACGCGGCAACGAAGGGCGGCAGCCGTCTGGTTTCCGGTCGCTGGGCATTGACCCTCTCGACCACATGGCGGATCGCCTGCACCACGGTCAGGGCATGTTCGCGCCGGCTGACCAGCGTCACATGGTCGGCACCCTTGACGACAAAATGGACGCTCTCGGAAGAGAGGAGAGCGAGCTCACTTTGCAGTTCGGGTTGACCGGGGAGCACCTCCTTGCCCGCCGTAACGACCGCCAGAGGGATATCCCCCAGCCCGCAGCTGCCGCGCACCTCGGCACAGATGGTTTCCCAGGCAAGCGACTCGTCCCTCGTAGTCTTCAGGTGCTGGTAACAGGAGAGGAATGCTTCCGACTCGGCCGCCTGCCGTGCCGGCAAACCTTCCCCCCAGGCGTCGAAGAGCCCGGTCAGGCGGACGTACCCCAGTCGGGCCAGAAGGGGAACGGTCTTGAGAAGGCGAAAGCCGGTACGCATATGCGTCTCTATGGCGGCACTTCGCAGGTGCTGGTCGGGGTGGACGGCATCGAGCAGCACCATCCCGGCTACCTCGTCCGGGAAGAGGTCGGCAAAGACCCGGATGAAGAGGCCGCCCATGGAGTGACCGACGAGCACGTAGGGAGGAGGGACGCGGGAGTGCACAAGGAGGCTGCGCAGCCGCCGCGCAGCGAGAGTGGCCGTCTTGGGAGCAGGGTCCGGCCCGCTCCAGCCGAGGCCGGCCCGATCATAGGAAACGACGCGGCTGAACTTGGCCGTTTCCGGTTGAATCCATCCCCACGCCGAGGACATCCCTCCGAGACCCGATTCCAGGACGACCGAAGGGAGGCCGCGGCCCGACGTCTGCACGTGCAGCCGGCAGCCGTCGACATCCACCAGCCTGCCGGGAGGGGGGTGGTCGCGCCGGTCCCGTGCCGCGGCAACGGCCTGATACAGAGAGCCGATCCCGGTCAGGCACGGGATGATGGCGGTAAGGAGCCGGGTTGGCCGCTTTACGCCGGGAGAAAAGCGGTGATCGGCGCAATACTCGTAGAGGCTGTCGGGTGCACCCGGCAGCGGGAACGGGGCTGCTGGCTTCAAGGGCCACCTCCTGGAACATGACGGCAGGGTTCCATTGCTCAGGCGAGCCGCGCAAGCTCCAGGAGCACCCCGGTGGTGGCGCGGCCTACCTTTGCGGCGAACTCCAGATTCAACGTGGCCAGGGTGTCGGTCGGCCGGTGGTAGTGGGGGTTGCGGAAGTTCGTGGTATCGGTCACCATGACCGACCTGAACCCTTCGTCCCAGAAGGAGGCATGGTCCGAGCGCCGGCTGTCAGGGAGCAGTTCGCCGTTTCCGGGGACCGCCAGTACGGTATAGGGCAGATCGACCCGATAGCGCTCAACCGCCCGTACAAAACCGTCTATCAGTTCCCTCGACCGCTCGTTCCCCACCACGGCGATGAAATTCCCGGCCTCGGGGACCGGGATCGCTACCCCCGGCGGAAGGGACTGCGTGACGGCATCTCCGGCGTAGGCGACCGATTCGAGTACCACGACCCCCTCGATTCTCCAGCCGCTTTCCCGGGCATGGGCCGCGAGAGCCCGGCTTCCCCTGGTCCCGGAGCAGGGATCGTCGTCCTTGCCGTTTTCCTCGAGACTGACGCCTATGAACTGGACGGTCCGCTCAAAACTGAACTGCGCCAGCACCCGGGCTATCTCCAGCAGTACCGCAACCCCGCTGGCGTTGTCATCGGCGCCAGGCGACCCGGCAACCGTGTCGTAATGGGCAAGGATGACGACCCGTTCATCGGGGCGCTGGAGCCCGACACGGGTGGCGATAACGTTCCGGAATGGGCGGCCGTTGTCCGGGAAGCGCTGTTCGGTCATATCGTAGCCCAGAGAGCGGAGCGACTCCGTAAGGTAGTCGGCGGCCTGCTCCAGCGCCTCGGGCGTCTCCACCGGATGCCTCACCCCTTCCAGCGCCCGAATGTGGCTGCGGATGCGCTCGATGGAGACTGCTTCCCTGAAGAACTGATCCGAAACCATGCACTACCCCCTATTTGTCCGATAACGCGATCAGGAGCCTGACGCACCCGGAACCGGCAGCAATCGCGTGGCCGCAAGTCAGGCTCGACAGAGTTCAGCAAAATCGGCAGCAAGCCGAATTTCCCTGATATTAAACAGTCCGCGACCATTTGCAATAGTTGTTTCCAATCTGTCACAATACTGTGACAAATATTCCTTTGAGCCTCGTTGCATCCGGCGCGAAGAGTGGTTGTTGGCGATGAAACGGCATCAACATCGTGGGGTGCTATCGTTCGTTTGGAAGAAGCATTTTTTGCGAAGTGGATATTGCCGCAGGTCATCCGGTCGGATCGGGGAAGTTCGGGTCATTGCGTATTTCATCTGAAAGTCAGCCGCATGTGACATGATCACAAAATTTCAGGTCCATAATAGAGACACCAATTAAACGTCTAAGAGCAGGAATTTTCACAATGAATCCGGTTCTGATTTTCCTCTGTGCAAGGAGCACTGAAAAACGTGAAAAAGAAAAAAATTAACCCTTTCGACACCGCATATGAGCAGTACCTAAGGCTTGGTGAGAAGGCGCAATCAACCATTGATATCCGGGAGAAGAACCTGATATTCCGTAGACGGATCAATCTTATCGGTGTAATGCAATTTCTCCTCACGGAACCTAAACTTTAGAATTGAAATTCTCGACTCCCCCGGAACATCCCATCCTTCAAAGCGCCGACGCATACGAGGCCAGATCCCGACTGAGATGTGGCCTCGTCATTAACTCCGGCTTGCGCATCCTGTTTTGACATTTCCCCGCGATATCCGGAAGGTCCTCGAATCGATCCGTCAGACTAGCGCCACACACCGCGGGTATCGATGACCACCTTCTCCTTGAGAAGCCCCGCCTGACGGTCCCCGCGGCCACGGCCTCGGGACGGGGTGCCGAAGACGGAAAGCACTTTCAGCATACGCTGCCTCTGTAACGGCCCTAGTGCCGGTTCATGAACAGCCTGGGTACCTTCTCGGCCGGCAAGAGCTGCAGGGCGCGGTTTATCTCCTTTTAGCGAGGTCTGCGAGCCGTTGCATCGGCGCGGCTAAACCGTCAGCTCAAACGAGCCACTCCGAGTAGGCATGAAAGATCCGGCCAATTCCCGGCGCCGCAGTGGTGATCCTCCCGTAGCCGGCTCCGTGGATGAGGCAATCGACCCCGGCGGCCCGGGCGCAGTGGACGTCAACCCAGCTGTCGCCGACCAGCACTGCCCCTGCGGGTTCGGTGCCAAGACGCTGCAGGGCTTCCAGTAACGGCTGCGGCGCAGGCTTGCGCGGTCGCTTGGGGGCGGCACCGATAACGACATCGAAGTAGGTGCTCAGGCCGAGATCGGATAACAGCCGCTCACTCAACGTCTGTGACTTGTTGGTGCAGACGGCCAGCGCCGCACCCCGCCGCCGCAACCGTGCCAGGACATGCTCGACGCCGGCAAAGGCCCGCGAAGATTCGCTGACATTGAGTGCGTAATGGTAGTCGTAACAGCGCAGCAGCTCCCCGCGCAGTGCAGGGTCTGCGGCACGGAGCCCGTATGCCGCCTGATGCTTCAAGGCTGCGTCCACCGAACCTTCCAGCCCGTCGTGCAGGCTTTCCGCCACCAGATCGCGGTCGACCTCTTCAAGTCCCAGCTCTGCAAGCGCCAGGTTGAGCGCCAGCGCCAGATCGGGAATCGTGTCGACCAGGGTTCCGTCGAGATCGAACACCAAGGCCTTTCTCTCGCACCATTCCTGCAGCTTCACGCAGCGCCCTCCTCATTTCGGCTGGTGACGGAGGGACAAACCGTGCCGTCCAAGGCTCTTTTTGCACCGATCCGTGTGCCGTGCTCCCTCACAGCAGCTTGCCGCGCAGACGCCCGGTCAGGTATTCGAGAACCATGACGGTGATCAGGATAACCAGCAGTATCGTGGATACGTGGGAGAAATTGAACATTTCGAAGCGCCCCTTCAACTCCTGCCCGATCCCCCCCGCGCCGACGATGCCGATCACCGTTGCGGTTCTGATATTGCGCTCCAGGATGTACTGGATGTAGGCGAGGAAGGAGGGAAGCACCTGGGGAAAGACGGCGTATCCCAGCACCTTGACCCGGTTGGCGCCGGTGCTGCGCAAGGCGTCCTGCGGCCCGGGATCCGAATTTTCAATCTCATCGGCGAAGAATTTTCCCAGGACCCCGGCCGTGTGCAGCCCGAGAGCCAGGACTCCTGCGATGGGCCCGAAACCGAAGGCCAGCACCAGGAAAAGCGCGCTGATCAATTCCGGCATGGCCCGCAGAAAACTGCACTGGGCTCGGGAAGCGTGATAGACCGCGGGATGGGGCGCGTAGTTGCGCGCCCCGAGTATCGCCAGGGGGACGGCGATGATCACGGCCAGGATGGTGCCCCAGAGTGCGATCTCTATGGTTTGCAGCATGAGAACAATGGCGTGCCAGAGATAGCCGACCGGTTGTATCAGTACCTCCTGTTCCACGGTGGTCTCTTCCATCGCCATGGTGCTGGAGTTGAGCCGGGACTCGCGTACCTCCTTTTTACCCAGGTGCGATAGCGGCGGCAAATTATTCGGGTCGAAGTTTTCCAGCCGCGCGGTTTCCCGGGTCTCACTGAACTGAAGCGGAAACAGGTCGGTGGCGATACGCCCCAGCCCCTTCAGCACCTGGGATGTTTCCTGGAAACCCGCCGCAGCGGCGACCGCCTCGCCGCTTTGCACCAGCATCCGATCGATCTCGGTACGGTGAGCGGACCAGGTCAGCAGCATGGAGGCTACCAGCAGCAGCAGAAGCGTGCCGACCGGGAAGGCGGGTTTCAGGCGCCACTGATCCGGCTGTGATGGCGAGGGCGATTGGACGCTCATGCCAGGATCCCCTCACTGCATGCGGCAAGGATCAGTTCGCCAGCGCCATAGGGCCGGTCCAAGGGGAGCTCCGATTGCGTCCGGGAACCGTCGTAGATGACGCTCAGCACCTCGTCCGTCAACTCTTCCACTCCCCCGTCAAAGACCACCCGCCCGCCATGCATCCCTATCACCCGGTCGGCAAACTCACGCCCCAGGTCTATCTGGTGCAAGCTGCAGAGCACGGTAGCGCCCAGCTCCCGGGACGCCTCCTTGAGCAGCGATAAAACGCAACGGCTCATCCTGGGATCGAGACTTGCCACCGGTTCATCCGCCAGAACCACCAGCGGATCGTTGATGAAAGCACGGGCAATACCTACCCGCTGCTGCTGCCCTCCGGACAATTCACCCGCTCGCCGGTAGACATGTTCTTCCCCCAGGCCGACCCGGTCGATGAGACGGCAGGCTTTTTGTTGCATCTCGGCGGGAAAAGCTCCCAGCAGCGCGCGCGGCGTGGAGACGGCAGGCAACATCCCGGAGAGGACGTTGCTGAGCACCGGCAACCGCGGCACCAGGTTGAAGGACTGATGAATCATGGCGACGCGCTTTTGGACGGAGCGAAGATTGCGCCTGGTGACCTGCTCGCCGGCAAAATACAACTGTCCCGCGCTGGGCTCGGCGAGACCGTTTAGCAGGCGCAGAAGGGTGGACTTTCCTGCCCCTGATGGGCCGAGCACTACACAGAACTCCCCTTTGGGCACCGCCAGGGAAACGTTCTCGAGCGCCCGGGTGCCGTCCGGGTACTGCTTGGATACAGCTTCGAAACGGACCACGATATTAACCTCCGTGCCGGCCGCGCGCATGCGGCCGGCACCTTTTGCCTTTAATCAACGCTGCGACGTGCGACGCAGCATGGCTGCCTTGATTTCATCGGTGACCTTGGCCAGGGTCGCGGCCGGCTTGGCAAACTGCGCCTCGGTAAAGGCGGTGTCATAGCGATCTACCTTCTTGCCGCCGTAACCGCGAACCATTTCGGGACGTATCCCCGGTGCTTTATGAACTTCGCCAAAAGCCTTCTTCAACTGCGCCTTGAGCTGTTTCGGCAGCTTGGTGTTGAGGGCCAGGGGCGGGTTGGGGATCGGATCGCTCTTGACCAGTACGCGGAAACGGCTCGGATCGATCAACTTCTGGTTGACCGCCTTTTCGTAGGAGTCAAAGCTCAGGCAGGCGGCGTCAACCAGCCCTTCGGACAGGGCCATCAGGCTGTTGGAGTGGGAGCCGGTCATGCGCACCTCACCCAGGTCCCGAGCCGGATCCAAGCCGCTTTGCAGCATCATCGCCACCTGGTAGGTAAAGCTGGAAGAGGAGTTGACATCGCCGAAGGAGACCCGCTTTCCTTTGAGGTCGGTAATGGACTTCACGGGAGAATTCGCGGGGACGAAGATCCCGGCATAGTAGACAGAAGAGCCCTTATCCACAGCAACCCCCAGCAGTTCCGCGCCGCCGCGCTGGCGAGCCTGCACATAGGAAACCGGCCCGAAGAACGCGATATCGACGAGGTTGCTGTTAATCGCCTCGATCACCGCGCCGTAGCTTTGACCCACCCGGATATTGAAGTGGAGGTCGGTGGACCGGCTCACGGCGTTGAACAGCGGCTCGAAGTCCGCACGTGTGCCGGATTCGGTACCGCCGTCAGCGGGAATCAGCATCACCCGTAAAGGGTTTGAGGCGGTACCGTACTCGGCGACGGCCAAGCCGGCATTGCACAGCACGATCAGGGCCAAAAGCCCCGCAGTGATCAATCGGGTGAAAGCTCTGTATTTCATGATGAATTTCCTCCTGGCTTGAGTGGGTTCATAACGAGTGCGCAGTCGTAGCAGCTGCGCTCCCTGGGCCGGCATTCCAATGATGTGGCATATAGCGGAGAATTTATCAGTGCCGTATTGCACCGTCATTACAGGGACTTAACAGTTGTGTGACAGGCGCTCATTTTGATGAAGTAAAGCGGCCGCAGGGCATTGCAGCCACCACCTGCAACCGCTCCGTTATGATGCTCCGATCACATCCTGGTTCTGAACTAAAACGACAGCAGCTCCAGGTTGAACAGCCGCTCGACAAGCCAGGTCAACCCCAGAACGAGGATGGCCGCGGAGACAGTTACGGTCACCCTCCTGAATTGCATCCTGTTCTTAAGCAGTTGCAGGACGGGGAGCAATACCAGGAAGATCAGCAGCTGGCCGATTTCCACGCCGATGTTGAAGGAAAGTACCGAGAGGACCAGATTCGATTTGCCCACGATGAAGTCCTGGAGGACGCCGGCAAAACCGAAGCCGTGTATCAATCCGAACCCGAAAGTCACCAGCCAGCGATAATTGACTTCCTTCTTGAGCAGGTTTTCCAGGGCGACGTAGCAGATGGAAAGCGCTATCACGGCTTCGACCACTCTCGAATTCAGCCTGACGATCTCCAGCGCCGCCAGAAGCAGGGTGATGCTGTGCGCCATGGTAAAGGCCGTGATTATCTTGAGAACCTCCCTGACGGAGAGTCCGATCACGATCAAGGCAAGCAGGAATGCCATGTGGTCGTATCCGATCAGGATGTGCTTCATGCCAAGCAGTATGAATTCGCTTGCACCGGACCATAAAGAGTTCTTCGGAGCGTTGTTCGGAGCAAGGCCATTCGCTTGGTCAGCAACCCGAGAGTCGCCTGCGGCACTGCCATGATCCGGGGTTTGCCCGCTCGGGGTTACCTCGGGCAGGTCGGCTGCCGAGCTCCCGGACGGGGCCACGCTTTCCGGGCCGCCGACCGGCAACGGAACCATCGCATTTTTGCCACCCAACCTGGTTGCACTCCTGCCTTTTAGCGCGGCAGCGCCGCTCGGCGCCTTTCCCTGCTCAACGCCGCTCGCATCCGAGGTTCCTGCCTGATCAGACGCCGCAAGCGGCACATTCTCTCTCCCTTTCAGGGACAGTTGCCAAATGCGGGAGTTGGTCTCGAAAGAGTGCTGCGCCACGGGATGGCTGTAATCGATGACCTGCTGCAGCGCATCGGCGGCGGCATCGGATTCGTACATATAGGCGATATTCAGGTGCGCATCGTTGGTCTCGTCGAACAGTAACCGGTAGTCGATTTTTACCAGGTTCTCACCCTTGCTGAGGCCGATGTCGTCCACCAACAGCCAGATTCTCCACAAACTCCCTTCCAGGACTACCCTGGTCACCTTTACCGGATGAAGCTTGCCGTTGACCGAGATCGAGAGCTTTTTGGCGATATAAGGCTCGATCACTTCCGCCGTCAGTTTCTTCAGCTGGTCGTCGGAAAGGGCGTTTAAGTCATACCCTCCCTCTCTCACCCCCCTTATCTCCGGGAAAAGCGAGGCACCAAGCTCTATGGCGGCCTGGATGCGGTTTTTCCCGAAACACCACTTGGATCCCCCCAGGGTCGCCTCGTGGGCATGCAGAGGAAGGGCGAGAAACAGCAGGAGTGCCGTCATCAGGCTTATCAGTACTTTTCCGAACGGGCGCGCAGGCATGGTAACACCTCTGAATTGGTAAAGCGGCCGCAGGGGTGACTGCCACACCCTGCGACCGCCGTTTATGATGCTCGGATCACGTCCGGCATTTACTGATAGGTGATGACCAGTTTCGCCGCCTTGGCGGCGGCCGCCTCGTACGCCCTGGCGGTCCGCTTGCCGGTGCCGGTGATGACGAAGGCCATGGCGTTGTTCTGCGCCCAGCCGGTGCGGTTCACGATCTCCTGCACGATCCCCTTCAGCTCCGGGGTCCTCTGGGCCGTCCCCGCGGCGTCCACGGTGCTCCAGGAGGCCGGAGACCAGGCGACGGAAGCGGCGGTGGTGGCGCGGCTGGAGACGTTGTAGGTCGCCGTGGTGAAGGTGGCCGCATTGTCGGCGGCCTGTCCCTTGACGGTCAGGCTGGTGGCGGCGGTAGTGACCTCGTCAACGGTGAACTGGATGTAGGCGTTGGTGATGGTCTTCCCCTTGGGGACGTTGACGCCGGTGAAGCGCAGCCCGACGTACTGGTTGCCGGTGGTGGTGGTGTCGTAGACCAGCTCGATGTCGGAGCTGTTGTTGTACATGGTGCCGCCGGTCTGGCGCTGTTCCACGTCGTCGTTGCCGGTGCTCACCGCCGAGGTCACGGTGACGGGGGTGCCGCCGCCGGCCGCGTTCACGGTGGCGACCATGGTATCGGTGGCGGTCGCGCCGGCATTGTCGGTCACGGTCAGGGTGATGGTGTGGCTGCCGACGGCGAGGGTCACGGCCGGAGTGGCGCCGGTGGCGATCTGGGTGGTCCCCTCTTTCCAGACGTAGGAGGAGATGGTGCCGTCCGGGTCGGAGCTCGCGGAGCCGTTCAGGGTGACGCTCTGGGAGCCGTTGCCGTCGGAATCGGTCACGCTCTGGTCGACTCCGGCGTTGGCCACCGGAGGCTGGTTGCCGGTGCCGTGATTGACGGTGATGGTCTCGATCACCGTGCCGTCGGCCCGCCGGGCGGCCATGGTGAGGGTGCTGTCCTGGATGTCGATCTCGGTGTGGTGATACGACTGGTCCACTTTCACGACGTTGGGGTAGGTGAGACTGGGGGTGTAGAGGGAGGCTCCGCCGCCGCCGGTGGTGATGTAGTTCTTACCCTCGACCAGCGCGCGGGCATAGTTGTGGTTGTGGCCGTTGAGGATCAGGTCGACCCCGTACTGCTTGAAGAGGGGATGCAGGGCGCTCTGGATGCTGGTGTTGTTGCCGTGGGTGCCGGCGCCCCACCCGGGCTCGTGCTCAAGGATGACCTTCCACGGTTTGGTGGTGGAGGAGAGGTCGTTCACCAGCCAGTTGTACTGGGCCGAGCCGGCGGTAAAGGTGGCGTAGTTGTCGATCACGGTGAAGTGGACCGGGCCGTAGTCGAAGGACCAGTAGTAGTTGGCGGCGTAGGGATAGGGGAAGTACTTCTTGTACACCGCGCCGGTCCCCTCGTGGTTCCCCCTGGCCCCGATCATCGGAACCTCGGCCTGTAATGCGCGCATCTGCGGATAGCTGGCCCCGGAGACGAAGTAATGGGCGGTCCAGTCGGCCTCGGTGTCGGAGCCGACGAAGTCGCCGTCGTGCAGCACGAGGGTCTGGTAGGCGGGGTCGGCGACGTACTTGGAGCGCATCCTGGATGCCACCGTCTCGTGGCTTGCCGGGTAGCTGCGGCTGTCGCCGTAGGCGAGGAATTTCAGCGAGGTTGCGCTGGACGCCGGCGCGGTGCGGAAGGAGCCGGTGCCGTAGCCGGCCACCTCGTAGTAATACTTGGTGTCGGGCTGCAGCCCGGCGATGGTGTACTTGTGCTGGAAATCGCTGCCGTAGACCCCGACCGTCGCCTGTCCCAGGGTGTAGCTGGTGTCGGTACCCCAGCGCAGCGTGTTGGACTCGGTCCCGGTGGTCTGCCAGAGCACCGACATGGAGGTGTTGGAACCCTCGAACATCAGGTACGGCGCCTTCCTTATGCCGGCGAAGGCCGCCGTGGCGCACAGTACAAGGACCAGTGCGACCATGGTACTTCTGAATGCTGACTTCATCTTTTACTTCCTCCGTTTGGATTTGGGATTCAATTGCACTCCGTTTCAGCCAGTAAAACGCCCTCTGAAATTCCTTCCTGATCCTCCTTTCCCTGGTGATATCCCCGCCGGATTAAGCACAAAAAAGCCCGAACCAAGCGTGGTAAACTCGCGATTCGGGCTTTCAGGTTCCTGAAGGAGAAGCAAATCAGGACTGCAAAGTACCCAACTGTATGGACGCCGATTTCTCCGATCGGCGCTTGTCATCAAAGTCGCAGCCTGCCTGTCGGCACGGGCGCATGATTATTGGCCCCTGCAGCCGCCCGGCCCTTCCGTTTTTCAGGAGGGGGTGCGGGGCAGGCCGGTTTCAGGTGCCGCTGACCGCGCCTTCACCCGCAGCAGCGAAAACAGGCTGAAGACAACCAGAACAAAGCTGAGCAGGGTGATGGGCGGCAATCCGCCATGCCACCTGTCTACCTGCAGCCAACCGCCGGAACCCATGATGCAGAGATGGGCCGCCACCAGGGTGCCGGCGAGCAGGGTCAGCCGCCGCTGTGCAGCGTGCTCGAACTCGCCTGCTGCCAGTTGCCAGAAGCAGTAGACCGCCAGCACCCCCATGAGCAGCATCCCTTCTCCGGTCAGATTCATCATGTCCCCCTCGAACCACCTGGCGAAATACCCCTTGGAGAGGATGACCAGCGACAGGAGGACATGCAGGGATATCAGATGCGAGCAGGCCCTGCTCCAGAAACGGTGCCTGTCACGCTGGGCAGAAGCCATGCTCAGCGCTGCCATGAGCAGCGACACCACCGCCGCCATGGCTATCGATTTGTTCATCAGGTAGCCGGGGAGATGAACCAGAGAAACTCCACCGAACGCGGCATAACGCATGACGGCATAGGTGGTGGTGCAAAGCAGCACGGTCATCAATTGTCCGATCATGTTTGTCAATCCTCCCTTACCGCCGGTTCATGAATTCTTAAGCGTGGCAACGCCCGTTCAAGCTAGCTTTTCAACTGCGCCTCGACAGCGAAGGGGCACTCCGGATCCGGAGCGTACAGATCGCCGGCGACGAACTGGGCCACGGCGCGGCACCCCCCCTTGCAGATATCGAGGTAGCTGCAGGACCGGCAGGGCTCCGGCGCCCGGTCGGTCCAGCTGCGCAGACGCGCCAGGTGCGGCGAGCTGTTCCAGAGCCGGGGGAGCTCGAAGACGCTCTCCTCCCCCTCCAGAAACGAGCAGCCGGCGAACCGGCCGTCGGAGCGGACCCCCAGAAGCACGTTGCCGGCCTCGCAGCCGTAGACCGAGAACTGCTCCATCAGGGCCCGGTCCGGCCGGTGCCAGCAGAACATCGGGACGAACGAGCAGTCGATCTTGGCCGGGACCCGGTACTCCAGGGAGAGGTCCCGGACCACCGGATAGAACTCCCGGTTCTGCGCCTTGGTCAGCCGCCTCTGGAAATACTCCTGTTTCGCCCTTCCCGAGGGCTTGAGCCGCAACAGCTCCAGATCGGTCAGGCCGCGCTCGCCGGCGAAACGGAACACGGCGGGGAGCCGCTCGAAGCTCTGCCTGGCCACGACGCAGTTCAGGCCGACCTTCACCCCCGCCTCAAGCAGCAGATCCACCCCCCGCACCCCCTGCGCCAGCGCCTCGGGATCCCGGCCGGCTCCCTGGAAGGCGTCCAGCCCGTCGATGCTGACGTTGACCTGGCCGAAGATGCGGCATTTTGCGGCGGTCTCCCTGGTCATCTTGAGGCCGTTGGTGGTCAGGTTGGGGACCATGCCGCTGGCGCGGACATAGCGGGCCAGTTCGAAGAAGTCGGGGCGCTCCAGCGCCTCCCCGCCACCAAGCGCCATGTGGAACACCCCCATCCCGGCCAGAAGGTCGACCGCCCTGCGGAAGGCCTCGGCCGAGAGTTCACCCGCGTCCCTTTCTCCCGAGTCCATGTAGCAGTGCCGGCATTGCTGGGAACAGGCGTTAGTCACCGAGAAATGGACCTCCAGGGGGGCGGTGAGCAGGGAGGTTTCCGGCTCTTCCCAGAGCGGGCTTGGCCCGTGACCCAGCCCCAGCATGAAGTCCCGGTCCACGTGCACCAGCATCGGGGGGTGCTCCAGGGCGAGGATGCCTCCGAACGGTTCCATGCGGTGTCTCATGACGCTCATCCCTGCTCCTCCCGGCTGCCGGGAGCGCCTTCCTGCCGCGGCTCCTCCGGGTGCCCGTCACCGCGGGCCTGCGCGGCGCAGACGATGGCGGCAACCGTGTTGAAAAGTATGGTGACGGCCGCTCCGGCGCTGAAGAAGACGACGATATCGACGCCGACGGAGCTGGAGTTCGGGTTGTAGCCGGTTTTGATCTTCAGTATCCTTCCTTTCATTCCCCTCGCCTTCCTTGCCGGTCTCCCGGCTCCCGGTGCTCCGGCAGTAGAACCGGATTCTCGCCTGCCGGCGGCGTTTCGCCCCCCTCCCTGCTTTGCCATTCTCCGGCCCAGTGCCGGTACTTGGCGGTAAAAGCGTCCATGATCTTGGCGCCGTCGGGCTGGTGGATCAGGAACAGATAGCAGACCGCCGTGGTCATCAGCAGGGTGAGCAGCGGGCTGAACCAGCGCAGCGCCCCGGGCCGGGTCTGCCAGAACTTCCCCCTGGTGAGAAGCATAAGCCAGAGCAGTACCGGCAGGTTGACGGCCGCCGCGATGTAGACCGCGGCTGCGGGGAAGAGGAATTCGTCCCCGGTGCTGTTGATGGCGTAGAAGGAGGGGATTCTGGCGCCGGCCAGAATAAGCCAGAGCAAGGCCCAGATCAGGAAGGCCCTGATGGACGCTCGGGTCAATCTCTGCCACGGCTTCATCATGAGGACGGCGATCCAGAGCGCCGCGACCACGCTCCAGGCGATGCCCCCCCATACCTTGGTGACCTGCCAGTGGCGGCCGGCCTTCTGGTAGGCGATACGGTCGTCTGCGGAGAACCGCGCGCCCGCGCTGCCGGAAAGGTTCCGGAAGGCCTGATAGCTTTCGCTGCGCTTGTCGAGACGGGCGTAGGCGTAGCCCAGCTCCCGCTGCACCTCGGCCTTCATCAGGAAATCAGGATGCCTGGCCAGCAGGGCCTCGAACTGCTCAACCAGGATCTGGTCCCCCTTGTCGGCGAATCTGATGGTCTGGTAGGCGGCGAAGGCCTGCTCCTGGTGCTGCAGCTTTTCGAGAGCCGCCAGCTTCTCCTTGTAGAAGGGGGCCTGCTGAGGGTCGGCGTAGCTCTCAAGGAACTCGCGGTGCCATTTTATGGCCTTGCCCACGCTGATCAGGTTGTTTTCGTACAGGGTGCCCAGCATCTGCACGGCGTAACGGCGCGCATCGGAGTCCGGATGCTTCTCGGCGATTTCCAGGTTGTCGGCCAGCGCCTCGGCATAGCGTCCCGCGAGGAACGCCTCCTGGGCCTTCTTCTTCAACCCGTACGCCACCGGGTCCTCCCCCGCGGCAAGGCCGGCCGGGGGGAACAATAGCAACGCCGCCAGGAGGGCCAGGAAAAGGAGGGAAAATGCCCCGAATTTCGGCAGCGCCGGGCTGGCACCGGTCTCGGGAGCGCCGTCTTTTTTGTGGCATGAGAGCCGGATAGTCGCGCTTCCCCTGCAACAGCGGGTGCAAGACCTCGGCGTATCCAAGCTTGATTTGTCCATCGGTAGAGCGCTTCCTTTCCCTGCCAATCGGCCCGTCCAGATCTGCCGGAGCAGGCTTGAAGGGATACCGCTTGCGGGTGTCCACGCGGCCGTGAGGCTCCGCAATCGGGACGGGCCATGATAACCGGTCTTTGTTTCATCCTTATGAGGGATGTGTAAAACTTTGCCCGCCTCATGGTGAGGGTGGCTTCGTTCAGCAAAATCTTCAATCCGGTTCAGCCTCAACCCCCCTTCTGCACCCCCTTCCCTCGCGTGTTTACCCGCCTGCAGACAAGAAAAAGCCCGAATGAAGAGCAACAAGCTCTCGATTCGGGCTTTCAGGTTCCTGATCAGATCAGGACCTACTTTACCCTCTTCTGCTCTGCCTGTGCGGCCAGACAGTTGGCTGTGAACAGGTATTCCCGGAACCAGACGGGGTATACCGGTTTTCCTTTTCCGGGCTTTCCCGCAAGGAAGCCCTGCAGCCGGAGCATGAACTCTTTGTCCTTGATCAGCGCCAGATTGCGGCGCGGCATCTCGATGCCGGGCGTTACGGTCAGGGGAAAATCGACCACCGAGTTGGCAAACACAGCTCTCACCCTCACGTCCCACCAATTTTCGTAGGGCTGCGCGACCACCATCCACTCCTCATCGTGCCTGCCGCGCTGCGCGGAAACCAGCGTTCCGCCGCTTACGCTGAAAAGCGGGGCACGGTCGCCCACTTCCACACCGCTGATGACGATCCGTGCGGTCCGCCTGCCGTCCGCGACAACTACGGAAGGGGTCTGACGACAGCAGGGGTCGACGCCGGAAAAGAGTTCTCTGAATGCGGCGAAACTTTTCTTGCCGGTGAAATCCCGGAAACGCTCGAACACCGCCTGAGCCGGTGCCGGCGCAGGCGGAGCGCCCTCTCCCTGCGCGCCGCCGAGTTCGCGGGCCAACATTTCGGCATCGGCGTCCCGGGAGGAGGCCGGGTCGTCGGCCGGCTTCGCCGCGGCAGGACCCTCCTCGTCCTGCGGCGTATTGACCGGCGCCGCCATCTGCACCGGCAACGGTCTCACATCCCCTGACCGGTCGGTTAGCTCTGCCGTCACGAAATTTATGACCGCAGGGTACTCCCCCCTTTTCTGGAAAAATACGGTGGCTTCGAAAACGGCGCTGTGATCGACGTTCGAGATGTGGAGCCGAAGGTTCCCGGGGGGAGTGGATGCCCCCCGGTCCTCCTCCATAAGCCTCCCCCCCATGACGGTCACGTCCGGAGCGAAAAGGTATGCGGTATCGTAATCGACGGCAAAGGTAAGCTCGGCTATATCCTGGCACCCCTCCCCCTTGAGCAGATACTTGGACTCTTCAATGGGAATGAAGGTAAGGGAGCATTCCGCATGGCAGAGGAGCGGGTTGGCGAGGCAGAGAAGCGTGCCGAGGGTGACCAAAAAGCATCGCTTCGGCATGAAAGAGAGGCGCCGCATGACTTTTCTCCTTATTCGATCGGCCGCCGGCTCTCCTGCTAGCGCCACAACCCGCGTGTGTCGATGACCACCTTCTCCTTGAGAAGCTCCCGGTCGGATTGCTTATACAGCTGGCAGGTTACATCGGCATAACAACCAGCTGATATTCCCGAAAAACTCTGGCGCCGGTCTGACAACGGGTGGAGAGCGGGTGGAAATAACCGGGGGAACAATGGGAAACCTGGAGGCGGGGGAGCCTCCTATCTCTTCCACACCCTCCGATAGAGCCAGGCAGCCGACAAGGCCAGACAGAGCAGGGTAACGGTCATCTGTCCCGGTGGATAATCGTATTCATTGGCCAGAACAAAACCAGCCGCACCTGCCCCTACGCCGATGAGTGGTGCCGAGGAAACAGGGAGGGAAAGCCGGGAGGAGGTCACCGGATGGGTTTCTTCTTTGCGCTTCTCGCGGCCGGCTGGGAAAGATGCTCCCCTACTTGCTGCCGCTGCAACCAGAAAGAGCACGAAGTCCGGCGCCGTAGATGAAGGTCTCGGCCCGCGGCCCGGTGGAGTTGGGATGTCGTGACTGCAATTCGAGTCAGCGACCTCCACCTGAGCCTATCAACTCGCGCGTGACCTCCGGGACCGGCGACTCCCTGAGGTAAGGTACTGCAGCACCCGCCGCAACTGAGCTTTCACCAATATTTCATCCTGGCGACACTTTGATGAAACATCCTCAATGTAGACTCGCTTAAACAGCGACTGGAACGACCGCTACAGGCACCGGGCAGTCAGGGGTGTGGATGCGCAGGGTCGACCCGGGCAAATTCGAAAGCCAAGGAGGGTGTACGATGCAGATTAACAGAAGGGACTTCATGAAATTGAGTGGCCAGGGAGTGGCCGCCCTGGCGCTGGCGATGCACTTCCCGCTGCTGACCCCGCGGCGCGCCCTGGCCTCCAGCGGTTCCTGGAAATTCGGGGTGATGGCGGACACGCAGTGGCGTGCCGGCGCCTACGCGGGAGGGGAACCCGGCTCCTGCGCGGTATCGGTTATCAACGCCCTGAACAAGCAGTTCATCCACCACGACGTCAAGTTCGCCATCCAGGTGGGAGACCTGGTGGACGTCGAGAGCATCAACGGTGTCCGCACCCTGCCGGTCCGGGCCGAGGCGGCGCAGGCCCTGTACGACGCCGGCATCGGCTTCTTCCCGCTACGCGGCAACCACGAGGGGAGCGCCATCGCGGCCAAGGAGCTGCCGCTCATCTTCCCGCAGACCAAGGGGTATGGCCCCAACGTGCATGCCGCCGGCAACTTCCAGAGCCCGGTGATGCCCGCGACGGCCAGCGACCCGGAGGGGAGCAGGCTCAACGGCTTGAGCTACGCCTTCGACTACGACAACGTGCGCTGCGTCATGATGGACCAGTTCATCAGGGCGGACGGCTCCAGCTTCAACGGCAGCACCAACAACAACGCCGTGGACCAGGTTGCCTGGGTCGACTCGGTGCTCGCCTCGCGTCCCTCCGACAGCCACGCCTTCGTCTTCTCGCACAAGAACCTGATCGGCCAGAACCACAAGGACGTCCTGTTCGGATCGGGCCTGGCCTCCAACGCGGCGGCTCGCGACGAGTTCATCTCGAGCCTCGCCGCCAACGGGGTGCGCTTCCAGATCGGCGGGCACGACCACATGCACCACCGCTCCCTGGTGAGCACCGCCAGCGGCAGCTCCAGCGTCGGGCAGATCATCTGCTCCTCGAACAGCTACAAGTTCTACATCCCCAAGGCGGGGGACGACGGCCGCGAAACGCCGCTGCAGCAGGAACTGTTCAGCATCGGCTACTACATCTTCACCGTGGACGGGCCGCAGGTGACGGTTGACTTCTATTCCGCGAGCCACGCCTCCGAGTACGGCGACCTGGACCTCGTGCTCCCTCCCGGCTCCTTCGTGTTCCACCTGCGCGAGAGCTTCGGTTACAGCCTGAACGGCAGGCAGTTCCAGGTCCGGCACGGCGACTCCTACACCACGGTCATGGACAGCTTCGGCGGGACGGCAGCGGCCATCCTGGGCGGGATCAACGGCAATGAGGAAACCGACTACCTCACCCGCCCGCTGACCAAGACCGTCAACACCGGCTGGGCCGGCGCGCGGGAGGAGGACAATGCGGCAAGCAAGGTGCTGAGGCTCTGGGGGATGGCCGACAATCTGAGCCTGTGGGAGAAGCCGAGCCAGGGGATCGACCTGACCGGGTATCTGCCCAGCGCGCCAGAGAGCAAGAAATGCGACCTGTACACCCTCTCCCTAAGCTACGAGGAGAGCCGGGTCCACGGTCTGCACCTGGGGAACGGCGGCTACCGCCTGGCCACCAGGGACGCCGGCGGCAGGTGGATCAACGCGGTGGAGAGCAACTTCGGCGGCAAGGGGAAGTTCGTCAAAGGCTCCTGGCATCCCGGCTACCCCCTGGGGACCTACGGCATCGACCCCTTCACCGGGACCGCATGGGCCGTGCTGAACCACGAGGGGGAGTTCGCCGTGGTCCGGCTCGACGACTGAGGGTCGCCGTAATAGTCGCCTGCAGGACAGAGGTTTCGTGCGAGACCCCGGAGTAGCATCAGGGGTCTTCTTTTTGTACGTTGGTCCAAGTTAGCGCCCCTCGCCTCCTCCGTCCCCCCTTTTCGAAAGGAGAGGGGTGTGGCTCGACAAGCTTCTCACCCTCTCCCCTGCCCTCCCCCGCCAAGGGGGAGGGGGTGTTTGAGCGGTGCGAGAAAGATTGGCACTGATCGGCTTAAAAAAAAGAGGACACGGGGGCTGCCGCCCGCGTCCTCTGGTACATCGGTATTTAAGCGTGGCGGGCGGGCTGCCGCCTAGCGCCACACCCCGCGGGTGTCGATGACCACCTTCTCCTTGAGCAGCTCCCGGTCGATCCCCTTGAACTCCTCGTGGTCCACCAGCACCAGCAGGATATCGGCATCCCGCAGCACCTGGCTCAGGTCGTAAATCGGGAAATCGTCCCTCACTTCTTCGACGTTGGGCTCGCACGCCATCACCCGCCCTATCCCCGAACGGATCAGTTCGCGCGTGATCTCCAGGGCCGGCGACTCCCTGAGGTCATCTATGTTCGCCTTGAAGGCGAGTCCCAGGCAGCCGATGACCGGGTTCTTGAAGCGCTCGGCCTTGGATCTGACCCGCTCCAGCACCCAGTGCGGCTTGGAGTCGTTCACCTCGCGCGCGGCGCGGATCAGCCTGGCTTCCTTGGGTGCGGCCGCCACGATGAACCACGGGTCGACCGCGATGCAGTGGCCGCCGACGCCGGGGCCGGGCTGCAGGATGTTGACCCGCGGATGCCTGTTGGCCAGCTCGATGAGCTCCCAGACATTGATGCCGAGCCTGTCGCAGATCATGGAGAGCTCGTTGGCGAAGGCGATGTTCACGTCGCGCGAGGAGTTCTCCACCAGCTTGGCCAGCTCGGCGGTCCTGGCATCGGTCAGATGCATGCCGCCGTTGCAGAAGCTCTTGTAGAGATCGCGCGCCTTTTCCGCGGAGGCCCGGTTGAGCCCCCCGATGATCCGGTCGTTGTCCACCAGCTCCCTGAGGATATGGCCGGGGAGCACCCGCTCGGGGCAGTGGGCGAGGTGGACCGAAAGCTGGCTGCGTGAGCCGGCGCGGGACTGCACCAGATCGGGGCGCAGTTCGGCCAGGAGCTCTGCGATGTGCTCTGTGGTACCCACCGGGGAGGTGGACTCGAGGATGATCAGATTTCCTTCGCGCAGATGGGGAGCGATCGACCTGGTCGCGCTGTCTATGAAGCTCAGGTCCGGGATCTTGTCGTCGGCGCAGCTTTTTTGGGTAAACGGGGTGGGGACCGCCAGGATGAAGGTGTCCCCCTCCTCAGGGACCAGCACGGCCTTCAGGTTGCCGCTGTTCACCGCGGAGCGGACCAGGACGTCCAGGTCCGGCTCGACGATGTGGATCTTGCCGGAGTTTATGGTCGCCACCGTGGACTCCTTGACGTCCACCCCGACCACCGAGTGCCCCCTGGTGGCGAGTATGGATGCGGTGGGAAGACCGATGTAGCCAAGACCCACCACGACGATTTTCTGCCTCTGCTTGTTCATAGCTTCCTCCGGAGTACGGGGCAATGGAGCGAACGATTATTCGCACCTACGGGTGTAGCTTGAGGTGACCCGGTACCCCGTTAGCGCCGAAACGATTCTCGAGGCGGCACGGCCGTCGCCGTAGGGGTTGTGCGCCAGGGACATCGCCTGGTAGGCGGAGCGGTCGTTCAGCAAAAGCTCGGTCTCCCCGGTTATCGCCTGCAGATCGGTACCGACCAGCCTGACGGTCCCCGCGGCCACCGCCTCGGGCCTCTCGGTGCTCTCCCGCATGACCAGGACCGGCTTCCCCAGCGAGGGGGCCTCTTCCTGAACGCCGCCGGAGTCGGTGAGCACCAGATAGGAGCGCTCCAGCAGGTAGACGAAGGGAAGATAGTCCAAAGGCTCAACCAGGTGGACGTTGTCCAGCCCTCCCCCGCCCAGGATGCGGCGCACCGGCTCCTGCACGTTGGGGTTGAGGTGCACCGGATAGAGGATCTCGACCTGGGGGTTTCGGCACGCGATCTGCGCCAGGGCGAGGCAGATCTGCTCGAACCCGGCACCGAAATTCTCCCTGCGGTGACCGGTCACCAGCACCAGCCTCTTGCCGGGGTCCAGAAAGGAGAAGTCGCGGGCGCAGCCGGCGGCAAGGAGCGGATCGCCTGCGATGCGTCCAGAGACCGAGATGAGCGCATCGATCACGGTGTTGCCTGTGACCGTTATGGCCTCCTCGCCCACCCCCTCGCGCAGCAGGTTGTCCCGGGAAGCGAGCGTCGGGGCGAAATGCAGGTCCGCCAGGAGCCCGACCACCCGCCGGTTCATCTCCTCGGGAAACGGGGAGGAAAGGTCGTGCGTCCTGAGACCGGCCTCTACGTGCCCCACCCGGATCCGGCAGTAGAAAGCGGCGAGACAGGCGCCCATCGCCGTCGAGGTGTCGCCATGCACCAGCACGAGGTCGGGACGCTCCCGCTGCAGCACCGGTTTCAGCCCCTTGAGAACGGCGCAGGTGATGTCGAAGAGATCCTGTCCCGGGCTCATGATATCAAGATCGTGGTCCGGTCGAATTTCGAACAGGTTCAGCACCTGGTCCAGCATGTGGCGATGCTGCGCCGTGACGCAGACCACGCTCTGGAAGAGCTCCGGGTATTTTTCCAGCTCCTTCACGACCGGCGCCATCTTGATGGCTTCGGGCCTGGTGCCGAAGACGGAAAGAACTTTCAGCATGTTCTGCCTCTTTTCAATGTTGACATTTTTTACCTTAGCTCTTATAGCACACGGCACATTATCCGTTTGTTACATGTTTCAGACTTTTAGTAGTCATTGCTGCAACGCTGATTGAGTAAAATTATTAACAGTAGCAGCGCTTTATATAACAATCATAGTTGCAATAACACATCACAAGGGTGAACTTCAGGAATTGTGAGGCAGTTATTGAGAAGGTAGGTCGTGAAGAGGTTAATCAGGAGTAGGAGTAGGTCGGGTTAGCCTGCAAGGCGTAACCCGACATGCAGTCGATGCGGCAGCGGGGGTTGTCGGGTTACGCTGCGCTAACCCGACCTACGGAGAACCCGACCTACGACTACGTCTACTGCTGCCCCCCCCAGCTCAGGGGAGGCAACAGTCTGGCAAACCTTCTACTGGCGGTTCATCACCAGCCCGAGGACCTTCTCGGCCGGCAACAGCTGCAGGGCGCGGTTTATCTCCTTGAGCGAGGTCTGCCCGGCCTGGGCCACCACCAGGATGTAGTCGACCAGCGGGGCGAAGGCTACGGCATCGGCGCTGGTGAGAATCGAGGGGGCGTCGAAGAAGACGTACCGCTCCGGGTAGCGGTGCTTCATATCGTGCACCAGGTCCTTCATCCCTGGTGAGCCGAGGAGCTCGCAGCTATCCTTCACAGTCTTGCCGCCGGAGATGACGGTCAGCTTCTCAACTCCGGGCCAGACGAAGAGCTCCGGAATCGGACAGTCGTCCATGAGGTAGTCGACCAGACCCCGGTCGCTGGCAAATCCCATGGTGCTATGGATCTGCTGCTGCCTCAGGTCGCAGTCCACCAGCAGCGCGGTCTGCTTGAACTCCTTGGCGAAGGTGAGCGCCAGGTTGATGGCGGTAAGGGTCTTCCCCTCGCCCGGGAGCGCGCTGGTCACCATGACGGTGGCACCGCCCTCGTTCCCGCTCAGTTGCAGGATCCTGGTCCTCAGCTGCCGGTAGAACTCCACTTCGGCGGCGTCCTGAAGAAAGGCGACGCAGCGGTTGGCAGCCATGACCCGCGGGTTGAGTCGCACCGAGCGGGAGAGCGAGTAGACCGGCGAGATATATCCCATCTTCTGGAGGTCCGAAGGGCGGCTCATAATGGGGTACTCAAGCTCGACGCCCTCATCTTCCGGCAGGTTCCTGCCGTTGCCCCGGGTCTTGGTGAGCCTCCCCAAGGAGCCACGGAACAGGCGGAACGGCGAGGAAGGGAGAGAGTCGAGCACCGCCTCGCCCGAAGCGCCAAGATCCAGATTCTGCTCGTCCTGCGGCAGGGAGTCCGAATCCGACTCAAACCGCTCTGCCTGGTATTTCGGCTTGTTGATGTTCCTTTTTACTATTGCCATCTGGATCGCTCCTTTTTATCTGACATCGGTGGCCTTGACATCAGGGGCTAGGGGCTGGGGGCCAGGGGCTAAAATGCCGTCCCGGTCCCAGTCCCAGTCCTGGTACCGGCACCGGCCTCTAGCCCCTAGCCCCTAACCCCCAGCCCCGGTTTTAAAGCTTCGCCACGCGCCGCAGCAGCCGGGCCCAGAAGACGTCCAGGTCCATAACCAGGAACTGGAAGGCGACCGGGATCAGCACCAGCACGACGATCACTCCGATCGCAGCATTCCTGCGCCGCAGCTTGCGCTCGGCGAAGTCCTGCCAGGTGAGGATGGCTGGGATGCACGCCAGCACCGGCAGTGAGGTGGCGAGGTAGAGCTGCTCGGGAGTGCGCGCGGTGTGATCGCTTTGCTCCTTGATAGCGGCGACGCCGGCCCCGCTGCCGATTCCAAGCAGCAGCCCGATCAGGAGGATGGCGGGTATGTTCGGGCTCACCGGCGTTTCCGGCAGGCGCGCCGCGTCGATCAGCGAGAAGCGTTCCCCTTTCTGCACCTCTTCCAGGCCGTGCGCGCTCTTGGCCTCCAGGAACTTCTTGGTGAGCTCGTCGGCCTTGAGCTGGTAATGGATGCGGTCGTCCAGGAGGACGCGGTACCCCTCTTCGACGCCGGGGGTGGAGGCGATCCTCTTGCGGTAGTCGTCCCTCTTCTTGGTGAAGGCGCCGATCTGCCGCTTCACGGAGTCGATCTCGGAGCGGTTGCCGGCAAGCTGCGAGGAGAGCGTGATGTAGGCGACGTTGTCCGGCTTGTTGTCGGCCGTGTCGCGACCCGAGGATCTCAGCTGCTTCACCAGCTCCGCCAGCTCGCTCCTGGTCTTGATGACGTCGGGATGCTCGTCGGTGAAGCGGGTCTTCAGCTCGCCGAGACGGACCCTGAGCTCGGCCAGGCGCGTCTTGTCCTGGCTCGCCGCGTCGGTGGAGATGGTGGCGAGCTGCGAGGCGGCGTAGCTCTCCTTCTCCCGGAGGCCGCGCAGCTGCTCGTTGAGCGAGACGATATCGTGCTCGGTCGATTCCGCGATCTGCAGGTTCGCCTGGGCCAGTTCGGGAAGGGCGTTCAGGTTGCGCTGCTTGTAGGCGGAGATCTTGGCGTCGGTCTCGGCCAGATGGGCCTTCACCTGCTTCATCTCCTCCTCCATGAAGCTCGTGGTCCCCTGCGACTGGCGCTCCCTGGTGGCCAGGTTCTCCGACAGGTAGAGCGAGGCGAGCTCGCCCGCCACCTGCTGGACCACCTGGGGGGACTTCCCCTGGTAGGAAAGGGTGAAGGCGATGGTCGCCTGCCTGGGGGAGCCGGAGCGCGGGTCGATCACGTCAGCGCTGATGGTGCTGAGCTTGATGTCCTTGCGCATCTTGG
This sequence comes from Geobacter sp., assembly GCA_003499925.1. Classification (GTDB taxonomy): domain Bacteria; phylum Desulfobacterota; class Desulfuromonadia; order Geobacterales; family Geobacteraceae; genus Geomonas. Next base: position 82,175 of record DNRQ01000038.1, on the reverse strand, counting down.
CGACGATCTCTTCGGTGGTCCACTTCACCTTGAGCTCGGGGTAGAGATTGAACTTCTTGATGATCTCCAGGAGCCTGTCGGTTCCCATGATCCTCTGGTTTATGGTCTGCAACCTCTGGTCCGCGTAGCTTGTCACCGTGGTGTTGACGAACTCCCGGGGCACCTCCTGATCCTCGATCAGGATGGTCGAGGAGGAGCGGTAATGCGGCGGAAGCAGGAAGGCGAAGACCGCCGAGATGACGAATACGGCCGCCGCGGTGACGATGATGCTCGACTTGCGTCGTTTCAGGATGTCGAGAAAATCCTGTGCTGTTTTTACTTCCTGTCCCATGCTGTTCCTCGCGATTCCAGTAGATCGGTTTTTAAGGATGTCACCGTTATTCTGCAGCCGGCCCGGGACGACTACCTGAACATCGGGTACTGCCAGTTCAGCCGCAGCATGAAGATGTTCTGGACCATCTCGGTCCCCAAAAGCCGGTTTTGCGTGTTGTTGTAGCTGTAGCGTGCCTCCAGCGACAGCTCGCTGGGAGCGTCGGCAATCTGGTAGCGTAGCGAGCCGGTCAGGTTCCTGGAGCGCTCGTCGATCGGCTGGAGTGCGAACTCGTTCGGATCCGACCTGTTCCAGACGTAGGCCGCGGCCAGACTCCCCGAAAGATCCCGGGTGAAGCGCTCGGCAACGGTGAGGTTGGCACCGGTCACCTTGGTCGCGCCGCCCCTCCCCGAGGCCGAGTTCAGGTCGTGGGAGAGGGCGAGGCTCCCCGAGAGCTTTTCCCCGGAGTAGGCCAGGGCGAGGCTTCCCACCCCCCCGCTCTCGTCATGGCTCTCCCTGCCGGCGCCCCCGGCGCCGTGGAACTCGGAACGGGTGAAGCGTGCGCCGCCGTTCAGGGAGAGACGCCACAGTTCGCTCAGCTCCCTGGTTACCCCGAGCGTGGCGCTCAGGCTGTCCACCCGCGACAGGTCGGTGGCGTCGCGTCTCAAGGTGAGCAGCGACCCCAGCTTGGTGCGGGGCAGCCGGCTCCCCGGGTCGTAGTCGATCCCGGCGTTTCCCTGGTAGTGCCAGGTGTCCAGGTAGGTCTGGCTGTCATAGTCGTCGCGCGAGTACGCCAGGCCGACCGACGAGCTCGCCATCTCGGAGAGCGCGTATCTCCCCCCCAGCCGATAGCTCTGGCGCTCGCTTCGGGAACTGACCACCAGAGAGGTTGCCGGGTCGATGGAACTGGCGCTGGAATCCCTCAGGTAGCCCAGGTCACTGGAGAGCGACAGCCGCGGGGCGGCCGTGTAGCTGCCGGTCCCCCTCACGAAGTACCCCAGGGCACTGCCGCTGCTGTTGCGCAGGTAGTGCAGGCTGTTCACCCCGCCCGAAAGGTTCGCGCTGACCCTTTCGTTCCGATTCGAGACGGTCAGCACCGGCGACAGCGTGGTGATGAAGTCGCGGCGCCTGTCGGAGCTCTGCGCGAAGACGTTGTCGTTGTACTCCTCCCGCACGGAGAAAGCCGGGGTCACGATCAGCTCGTCGGCTTTCAGCGGCGCCGGGGCAAGCAGGGCCAGCAGGAAAAGCGCGGGGAGCAGCTTTTTGGGAGCCGAAATATCAGGGAACAATGACAACATCGCCCCGCTGCAGTTCTATGTTGGTCTCGAGGTGCCGTCCCTCGACGACCTCCCGGTAATCGAAGGGAAACACCGTGGTCTTGCCACCCTGGCGGCGGAACACCTTGAGGTCGCTCTTGCTGGCGTACGGGTTCAGCCCCCCCGCCATGGCGAGCGCCTGCAGCACGTTGGTGGAGTCCCCCATCATCTGCCGGCCGGGTGCGTTGACGCGCCCGATGATGTAGACGACCATGCTGTTGGACTGCTTCACCTCGACGGTGAGCCCCGCGTCGCTGATGTAGCGGGTCAGCTTCCCCTCCAGTTCCCGCTTGAGCTGGGACACGGTTTTCCCGCCGGCGACCAGTTCGCCTACCAGCGGAAACGAGATCCTGCCGTCGGGGAGCACCACCACGGAGCGGGTGAGGTTTTCGTCACGCCAAACCGAGATGCCGAGCAGGTCTCCCGAGCCGATCACGTAGTCCTGCGCCCGCAGCGGGCGGCCCGGAGCGGGCTCGGCGGTCTCGCCCGGACGTGGGTCCGGGGCGAGGCCGAGCAGGCTCGCCGCCTCGCGCCACCAGGAGACCGGAGTTTCCGGGACAGCCGGTGCGGCGGGAGCAGCCTCGTCGTCGGCGGCTTCGGCGGCGGCTTCGGCAGCGGGGTCGGCGGCGGGGTCGGCGGCGCTTTCGGCCGCCTGAGGCTCGGCGCCTGGCGCGGCATCCTCCCGGGGGGGACCCTGGTCCTGCTCCTCGACCGGATCGGTTTCCGGCGCGAGAGCGCCCGGTCCCGCCGCCTCGGCCCTTGCCGTTTCCGACATTTCGATGGCGGGGGCCGCCGCCGCATTTTTCTTGGCGGCCCAGACGGTGGTGGAGCAGAGCGCCGATTGAATCAACAAACAGAACACCAGACTTCTTAAAGACATATACCCCTCACCGATACTTCCTGAATCAGGTTGCAATAGTAGTTATCAAAATCTCTCTGTCACTGGACGCCACGTTTATACAGTTTGCAGGTTACATTGGCATCACAACAAGATGATAGTTGAGACAAGAGTGGCTGCTAGATCTTGGCCAGCGTCTTCTCGGCCTCTTCCCTCCCCGGGAACCCCACCTTGGCGGCGAGCGACCGGCGCAGCTTCTCCCTGGCCTCGGGGAGCCTTCCCGCCCGATACAGCGCCATGCCGAGGTGGTAGTTGGCGATCAGCGATTCCGGCCTCTTCGCCTGCACCTTTTGCAGGTATTCCACGGCCTTCTGCGCCTCCCCTTTCTTGTAGTGCAGCCACCCCAGGGTGTCGAGCACGTTGACGCCGTCGGGGTTCAGGCTGAGCGCCTTTTCCGCGAGCTTGAGGGCGCGCTCCAGCTCCTTGGGCGAGCCGGTGGTCTCGGCGACCAGAAAGGCGAGGTCGTTGGCCAAAAGCCAGGAGCCGGGGTTCAACCGGTACGCCTTTTCGTACTCCGCCACCGCGTTGGCCACCTTTCCCTGCTTGAGATAGAGCGCCCCGCTCTTCACGTAACCTATCGGGAGCCGGGGGGCCCTCCTCCTCACCTCGGCATACTCCGCCTCGGCCTTGCGCAGCTCGCCGGCGCGCACGCAGAGGTCTCCCAGCGCCACCCTCGCCTCCAGGTCCGCCGGGCTCTTGCTCAAAAGCTTCTCCAGCAGCTCGCGGGCGCCCTTGAAATCGTTTTGGGATAAATGGTAGCGGGACAGGGCGAACTGCACCTCTCGCGAGGCCGGTTCCAGCTTCTGCGCGCTCCTCAGGGAGTCGAGGGCGAGGCCGTTCTCCTTTTTCAGCAGATACCCCTCCGCCAGGCGGAGGTGCCCTTCGATGAACTCGGGCTTTTCGCTCACCACGGTCCTGAACTCGTTGATCGCGCCGGGGCCGTCCCCCTTTTGCAGCTGGATGCTCCCCTTGAGGAAGCGGGCCTCCACGTTTTTGGGACTCTCCTTGAGCACCTCCTCCACGTACCCCGCGGCCTGCTCGACCTCCTGGCTTTGCAGGTACACCTTGGCGAGCGCCGTCTTGGCCTGGACCACTCCCGGCTCCCCCGCCTTGCCGAGGAGGGCGCCCTCCTTGAGCGTGACGATCGCCTGGTCGGAGCGGCCGCTGTTCAGGTAGAGCTCGGAGAGCGCCAGGCGCAGCGGGAAGTTCTTGGCGTTGGCCGCGATCCCCTCCTTCAGTTCCCGCTCGGCCTCGGGGAGACGCTTCTGCCCCAGGTAGAACGCGGTCACCTTGAGGCGGCGCTCGTCGCTTGCCGGATCGCCGGCGACCAGCTTGCGCAGCACCTCGACCGCCTGGGCCTCCTTCCCCCGGTTCCAGTAAAAGCCGGCCAGGGTGATGGGGTGGTCGATGTTGTCGGGCTCCAGGGAGCAGACCTTGAGCAGCAGGGAGGCGGCCTCGTCCTCCCTTGCGCTCTGCAGGCAGATCCCCACCAGGGCCAGGGCGAGCTGCGCCGAGCTCGGGTTGGCCTGGATGCCGCGCCTGAGCGCCCCCTCCGCCCCCTTCGGGTCACCCCCCTGCAGGCAGGCGTTGGCGAGCAGGAAGTAGCTGTCCGGCTTGGTCACCCCCCGGGAGATCGCCGCCTCCAGGAAGGGGCGCGCCTGGTCGTGCTCCTTGCGGGCCACCATCAGCGCCGCTTTCAGCAGGAGCGCGTCGGCGTAGGCGGGATCCTGCTTGAGCAGCAGCTCCGCCCTCTCCTGCGCCTTGTCGAGCTGCCGCACCGCGAGATAGATCTTCCCCAGCTGGTACTGGGCTTCCTTGTCGGCCGGGTTCAGCTCGACCGCCTTGCTGAAGTTGCCGAAGGCCCCCCTGAGGTTTCCTTCCTTCATGTCGATCAGGCCGAACATCCGGTAGGCGTCGACGAACTTCGGGTCGATCTGGACCGCGTTTTTCAGCTCGAGGCGGGCCTTGACGTACTCCCCCTTCTCGTAGAGGGCCTTCCCCTTGCTGAAGAATTTCTGCTTTTTCGCCTCGGGACCGGAACAGGAGATCAGCAGCAGGGCCGAGAAAAAGAGCAGGAGCCGGGCGGGGGTGCGCATGTTACACATAGATAGTTCCTCCTTGAATACTTCAATGCCCGTTGAGGGATGAGGGTTGAGGTCTCCCAACAGGTTCCTAACAAGCCAGCGCCACCAGGGATGCCACGGTCCACAGGGCGAAACGGTTCATTTTGCCGCGCATCTCCGCCTGCAGCACCTCGAAGCTGAAGTAAAGGAGCAGGATCTTGGCGGCGGTGAGGCCGACCTGGTACTCCTGGATCTGCTGCTCCGGGAGGTTCGGGACCACCAGGGCCAGGATGCCGATCAGAAAGTCCATGGGGGAACTGCGAAAGCCGGACTTCCTGCGCGAGAACTTGGATACCAGGATGATCAGCAGCGCGACGGCGCCGAAGGAGCCGTTGTAAAAGCGCAGCAGCGGGGTGTCGGCGTAAAGGGAGATCAGTCCCCCCCCGAGGTAGACGGAAAAGGGGATCAGCAGGTAGAGCACGAACCTGAGCAGTCCCGGGAGCCAGGCGTTCCGGAACCGGCACACGATCAGGATCGCCGCGCCGGAGACGGCGCAGATCAGGGTGCCGTAGAGAGGAGGCCTTTGCGCCACCAGGCAGGTGATGAACAGCAGCAGCGGGACCCCGCTCTCGAAGAGGCGGAAGGAGTACCTGATCACCACCCCCTCCCGCTTCAAAAGGCGCAGCCGTCCGGCGATCTTGGCATCGAAGAAGTCCAGGCGCCTCACGGTGCGCCGGGTCCTGGCGGCATGGCTGAAGCCCGCCAGCACCAGCAGGGAGAACACCAGGTACCCCCCGAGCAGGCTCCAGTCCGAGTAGAAGCGGAAATGCACCGAGGCCAGGAGCAGGAAGGTCTGGAACAGGTAGATGATCAGCACGCTCTCCGGGTGCAGGAAGCCCAGCGCCATCAGGTTGTGATGGAAGTGGTTCCGGTCCGCGCTGAACGGGGAGCGGCCGCGGCTGATCCTCGCCACCATGACGGTGAGGGTGTCGAGAATCGGGAAGCCGAGCAGGATCAGCGGCAGGATCGGGCTGAGCGCGGTCGCCCTCCCCTGGGTCAGCCCCAGGGAGAGGGTGATCGCCGAGAACCCCAGGAACTGGCTCCCGGAATCCCCCATGAAGATCGAGGCGGGATGGGTGTTGAAGCGGAGAAAGCCGAACAGCGCCCCCCCCAGCGCCAGTGAGATCAGCCCCACGCTGAAATCTCCCACCAGGTAGGCGAGATAACCGATGCCGGCAAAGATGAGCAGGGAGATGCCGCCGGCCAGCCCGTCCAGTCCGTCGGAAAGGTTGATGGCGTTGGTCACCCCGACGATGGCGACCACGGTGAGGGGGACGGCGAGCCACCCCGGCAGCAGGTAGTTCTCCGGCGCCAGCATCCCGAGGTTGCTGATCCTGATCCCACCCAGGAAGACGGCGCTCAGCGCGGCGGCGATCTGCCCCAGGAACTTGATGCGCGGAGAGAGGTCGCGAAAGTCGTCCACCGCCCCGAACAGCACCAGGATGGCGGCGCCGACCAGGTAGGCCTGGACGAAGCTGTCGGCATAGCGCCAGCAGATGATCGGGATGAAGGCACCCAGAGCCATGGCGATCCCCCCGACCCGCGGCACCGGGACCTGGTGCACCTTCCTTTCGTTGGGGAGGTCCACCAGCTGGAAGCGGAGCGCCAGGGCGCTGAACGCCGGGGTAAGGGCGATGGTGATGAGCACCGAAACGAGTAGGGTCGACAAGAAGATCATAGGGCCTTGGCGGAACGGGCTATTGCGGGACGAAGCGCGTCAGCACCGGGGTTAGCTCGCGGGCGAACCCCTGGAGGCGCGTCTCGGCATCTGCGAGCCGCTCCCCCTGGTAGACCGGGGTTATGACCCGTACCAGCGCGCCGTCGGTCCTGCGCCGGGTCAGGGCGTCCCAGAAGGTGTAGAACTTGAGCTGCCAGGCGCTGGTGAGCAGCCGCCCGCGCTGGGGGAACCAGTAGTAGGTGAGCTCCTGCACCCCACCCTTCTGCATGAAGGCGCGGTTCACCTGCAGGCTCGCGCCCCGCTCGGCCAGGGGGACCGCCACCGCCCCGGACTCCTGGAAGATCCAGCCGCTGCCGGGAAGGCAGGTGGCCGGGGAATGGATCGATGCCCCCTTGGACTGGCTGGCGTAGTAGGCGGCGTAGAAACTCACCGTCCTCCCCTTCGGATCGCGGTAATCGACCATGGAGTAGTCGTCGAGATCGAGCGAGTCGAGATAGAGCTGCTCCATCTCGCCCCGGACCCCCTGCCAGCCGGAGAGCACCAGGGGGAACTCGCCAAAGGAGCGGGCCGGGACCACCTTCTCCCGGAAGTCGATGCAGGTCGAGGCGGCCAGGGTCGCCGAAAGGAGCAGTACCGGGAGCGCCAGCTGAAGCGGGACCCTGCTCCCCCGGCAGGCGGCCCGGGGCGCCGCCGCCTCCGGTTCGAGCCGGAGCGGCTTAAGCGGCGCCTCCGGGAGGAACCTTTTCAAAAGCCTCAGTTCCAGCAGGAGCAGCCCCAGGCTGAACATGAAGATGAACCAGCCGGAAAAATCGTGAAAGAACCCTTCCGCCACCACCGGTCCGAAGAACTGGTACAGGATCCCCACCGAGGCGATGCGCAGGCCGTTGGTGACCACGGAGACCGGGATCGAGGAGAGCACGAAGAGCCCCCTCTTCCAGAGCGGGGCGCGGTAGTAGCTCGCCAGCAGGACGGAGAGCACCAGAAGCGGGATGAAATAGCGCAGGCCGCTGCAGGCGTCGACCACCTGGAGCTTGGTGAAGCCGAGGTCGATGACGTTCCCCTCCCGGTAGGCCGACAGGCCGCAGAGCCGCATCACCCAGACACCGAGCCAGGAGGAGATCAGCTTGAGCTTCAGGGTGACCATGGTGTTCAGGTAGTTGGGGAGTGGAAACATGGCGAGCAGGAACAAAAGGGGAAAGCGCAGCACCTTGAGGCGCGCCCCTCCCAGCCAGCTCCAGAGCAGGCCGACCAGAACCAGCCAGAAGGAGAGATACAGCGAAAAGAACTCGCCGGCGAGCTCCCCGAGCCAGTAGAGCGCTATGCCGCAGCAGACCGGCAAAAGCCCGAGCCAGCTGGGGCGCCAGGGGGAGCGCGCCACTGCGGCGCGCCGGTCGTAGAGGAGATAGGCGGCAATCAGCGGGATCAGGGCGCTCGAGCTGTAATCCTCGCGGAGCCAGTCCACGGTGACCAGCCAGGAAAAGGTGCCGCAGTAAAGGGCGCCGAGCAGCACGGCAAGCAGCGTCGCGGTGCAGGCGGTACCAGGGTGGACGGAACAAGAGGATTTCACGGCAAAGGCTCCTGGTGGCACGGCAGAAAAAGGCTCCCTCGTTGCGGGCGATTCCGGCGCGATGAGAAGACCGGGACGAATCTAGAGCATTGTTGTTGAGACGAGGTTACAAACGGAAAAAACTTGGGGAAACATCGGGGGGCTAGGGCGCACCGAGCCGCGGCTTGCCGGCGGGGCGGCGCAGCAGCAGGCGCTCGGCGCGCAGCATCAGCCTGAGCTTCACCCCGAGCACCTGGAGCACGAAAAGCGGGAGCACCCTCTGCCGTTTCAGGCGGGAGGGCTCCTTGACCAGGCGGTAGAACCACTCCAGGTTCAGGCGGCAGAAGCGGCTGGGAGCGCGTTTGACCCGGCCGGTAATGGTATCGAGGCTCCCTCCGATCCCCTGGCAGAGCCGTACCGTGGTGAGCTCCGACTGGTGCGCGACGTACCACTGCTCCTGGCGCGGCGAGCCGAGCGCCAGGAACAGGATCTGGGCTCCGCTCGCGTTGATCTCACCGACCAGTTCCGGCATCCGCTCCTGCGGCACGAAGCCGTTGGCGCGACCGACGATGCGCAGACCCGGATAGCGCTGCTCCAGGATCTCCGCGGCGCCGCGGCTCACCTCCTCGCTGGCTCCATAGATGAAGAGCCGGTACTCCCTGGCGCTGGCCAGCCGGCAGATCTCCTGCATCAGCTCCACTCCCGGCACCCGGGAGAGGCGGGCCCGGTGCAGCAGGCGGGCCGCCAGCACCACGCCGATGCCGTCGGGGATCAGCAGGTCGGCGTTGCGAAAGGCCTGATGCAGGGCGGGATTGCGGGGGACCGAGAAGTTCTTCTCCGGGTTGACCGCGAAGACCACCCGGGGGCGGTCCCCCTCCTCGACAAACTCCACGACCTTCTCCAGTGCCTGGTCCATGGTCACGGCATCGACCCAGATGTCCAGTATGCCAAGCCTCCCCTTCATAGCGCACCTCCCAGTGCCTGCAGCCATTCCATATCGGGGTTATCGCCCCAGCAGATCACGGTCCTGAACTCGACCAGGCGGCAGACGCCCCTCTTCCGGCAGCGCAGCACCGCTGCCGGACGCTTGCTGCCGTAGGCAGGCGCGTACCAGCCAGGCGTCGGCTCATCCTTGCCGGTTGCCAGTTCGAGATGCTCCCCCTCCAAGAGCCTGAGCCGGATCCGGCTCTTCGCCCCGCGCAGGAACCACCACCCCGCATCCCGGGTGACCTCGGCGTCGGGATGCAGGTGGAAGTGGAGGGCAAAGTCGTGCTCCCCCCCCCCGGAGAAGCTGTCCCGAAGCAGCACGGCGTCCGGCGCGGCATAAAGCAGGGCGCGGCGGTGCAGTACCGGTTCCGGGAGCCGCCGGTATCCGTCATGTTCCGCCTCCACCAGGTACCCCGATCCGGTCTGCTCGCGGCGCAGCACCCGGCATTGATACGGGTTGCTCCAGATGAAGCCGGTTTCCTGCTGCGCCTGGTCCAGGCCGTCCACGGTCACCGTGTTGTGGGCGGCGGTGCTTTTGAAGTAGCGGCGAAAGGAGGGTGCGCCGTTGTAGCGGTAGGTTCCGGGATCGACCAGCAGGTCGTCTCCGGCCAGGGAAAGGGTCAGGGAGAGTGCGTCGGCATGGCCGTGGTTGTTCAGGGGGGGCATGCCGAGCGGCCCGTGGTCGAGGCTCACCCTGAGCCCGTCGGCCCCGGTGATCAGCGTGTATCCGGCGGCGTCGAAGGCGCGGCACCCCGGCGCCTCGTGCGCGGCCGCCTCCCGGCGCGGCGCCAGGCCGGGAGCCAGGGCGTGGCCGTCATCGCTGTCGCCCAGGGGGGGGAACCGGCCGGCGCCGTCGCAAAAGGCGGCCAGAAAGGCCTCCCCCTGGCGCAGCCGTGGCTTCCAGTCGCTGCAGTCGTGGAGGCCGTTTCCCTCCAGGAAATCGACGCTGAGCCAGTACAGGTCGAGGACCAGGCGGTGATAGGAAAGCGACTGTTCCAGCGGGCCGCCGTCGGGAAGGATCTGGCGCGCCAGCTCCTGGCGCAGCAAAGCGATCCCCCTTTCCAGCCAGAGCTTCCCCTTCCCGGTGTCGGCGAACATCGCCCCGGCGAATAGCAGCCCCACCGATTCGCACACCGTGTGGTTTCCCAGCGAAGAGTAGAGCGAGAGATTGTCCTCGATCCAGCCGGCATGGGCGTAGGCCGCGTCGCTCAGGCGCTTGAAATCCCGGCGGTCCAGGGTTTCCAGAAGCTTCAGCGCGTAAAAGAAAACCGGGATCCTGAGGGCGCACTCCATGGCCGAGCGGTAATGCGGACCGGCAAGAAACGGGTTGGCGTCCAGCCAGCCGAGCAGCTCGCGGCGGGCGAAGTCGGCAACCCTGTTCCCGGCGTAGCCCGCCCCCTGCCGGGAGAGGTACGCCAGCAAGAGCGTCACGTGCTGCAGGCGGGCCGGCTCCCAGAGCGCCCTGATGTCCGCAGCCGCACCCCCGCCGGCCGGGTTCGCCTCCTGCCCCCCGGCGAGTTCCGCCTCCCAGCGCAGCAGGGTCTCCCGATCGGTATTGAGGGTGAAGCGCGCGCCGGCCAGGACCGCTTCCACCGTGTCCCGGCTCACCGCCGGATGGAACTCCGGAAGCGCCAGAGCCCGAACGGCCCGGGGAGCCGCTTCGGGAAGGGCGTAGGGGAAGCGGCCCCTGCGTACGGCGCGCCTGATCCGGGCGCCGCGCGCCGTCTGTCGGACGCGGTAGGCGAGTTCGGGAAGCGAGGCGTGCTTCAGGCGCGAGAACAGAAAATTGAACATGAGGATCAAGCCACCGATGAGAGGCCAGGGAGCGGGCGATTAAAGTGGACGGAGGCAGTGCCAGACGAGTGTGGAGAGTAGCAGGAGAGTGTTACAGCGACAGCACAGCAACCTTAAAGTTCGGCAAGAATCGGATGGAGGGCGCGAGAGGGGACTGCTCGAGGAAGTCCCCCTTTGCAAAGGGGGATTTAGGGGGATTTCAGCTCTGGCGCAAACTCGCAGCAGTTGCCGGCATGGCCAAATCCCCCCCAACCCCCCTTTTTCAAAGGGGGGAGCGCGGGTTCGAAGGGGAGCGCGGGTTCAAAGGGGGGAGCGCGGCAGCTCCCGCGCTCCCGCGCTAACCGTTTCGTAGATCGCCTCCAGACGACGGACCACGTGGTCAGGACTGAAACGCCCGGCGGCGTAGCGATGGTTGTACTCTCCCATCGCCAGGAGAGCTTCCCGGTCGCCGGCCAGCTGCTCCAGCTTCCCGGCCCAGAGCGCCGGATCTTTGCTCTCAAGCAGGAACCCCATCCTCCCCTCCTCGAAAAAATCGGCAATGCCTCCGACCGGCCGGGTCAGCACGGGGAGCCCGAATACCATCGCCTCCAGGACCGATATCGGCAGCCCTTCCCCGTGCCAGGTCGGAAACAGGTAGACATCCGCCGCGGCAAAGGCCTCCCGGATCGCCATTCCGCTCAGGTAACCCTTGAACTGCACCCCGGCGATCCCCCGGGCGGCCACGTAGTCGCGAGCCGCAGCGAGTTCGGAGCCGTCGCCCACCACGGTCAATCGCGCGCCTGGACAGCGCCCTGTCAGCAGGGCGTACGAGTCGATCGCCTGGTAGATCCCCTTTTCCTTCTCGATGCGCGACAGGTAAAGGATCTGCAGCCCGCCACTTCGCTCATTTTCCCGCCTGGCTGCCAGCGCCGAGGCGCCGTGCGGGAACATCTCGAGCTCTACCGTGGTGGTCTCGACATGGATCTCCTTGCGGTAACCCATGGCGACCAGTTTTTCCTTGAAGACGCTGGCCAGCACGATGATCGTGTCGGCACGGAAGTAGACCAGACCAAACGGGCACAGGAAATGACGCCGGATCCGGGCTTCGCAGGAGTCGTCCCAGCCGTGGAAGAAAACGACCACCTTCTTGCCGCGGAGCTTGGCCAACAGCAGGAATACGCCATCCCGGATCACGGCCCGCGACCCTAGAGAGGGATTTAGCTGGACCAGTTCGACACCGCTTAGCGCGCGCAGGAACCGGCCGTAGTTTTGCACCGTGGTGGCGATCTTGCTGAACAGCCCGTCGTGGACGCCCCGCTTGCCGACGGTGAAATAGCTGATCGGATTTTTGAAGTGACCCCTCAGCACCGAGCAGTATTTCGCCACTCCTCCCGGCAAGCCGAGTTCAGGGGCGTTGAGCAGGACTTTCATGGCAGTGACCCCTTCGCTTTACCGGTCCCCTTGGCGATCAGATCCGCGTAGAGCTCCAGCAGTTCCTGCGCGTTGTCGCCGATGGTCTTCAACCTCCCGATCTCCTTGCGATAGGCGCTAAGGCGCTGCGGCTCCGCGATCACCAGGCGGAGCTTCTCCGCCAGATCCGCGCTGTTGCCGGTCTCGAAAAGGAGCCCGTTCTCCCGGTCCCGGACAAAATCCGGGAACCCGCCGATGCTGGAGGCGATGATGGGGACTCCCCCGCTGAACGACTCGAAGATGGTCTGCGGCGCGGTGTCGTTGCAGACCGAAGGGAGCACCATGACGTCGATCTGGCGCAGGATCGCCGGGAGATCGGAGGGGAGGTAGCTACCGGTGAACTGTACGGGAAGGTCCGGATAGTCGCGCAGCAGGCCGGCGACGTAGTTCTCGTTGTAGCGGCCGAAGATCTTCACCAGGTAGTTGCCGGGTCCCAGCCTGCGCACGGCGTCCAGCAGCACGTGGGTTCCCTTGTAGTAATTGACGCCGCCGATGTTTCCGATCACCAGGGGGTCGTGCGGCGCACGATCCTCGATGACCTGCCGCTCCGCGATCACCGAACCGATGTGCTGGACCAGGAGCTTCCCCTCGCGAACGCCGTAGCGCTGCAGGGTGTTTTTCACGTCACGCGAGACGCAGATGGTTACGTCGCAACAGCTGTTCAGCGCGGCAACGCCCGCCTCCAGCCGCAGCGCGATTCTGTGCGGCATGAGCGGATCCGGCACGGCTCCGGCTCCCGGCGCGGCGGCCTTCGCGGGTGTGACCCCGGGAGTCCAGTCGATACCGGCCGATTTCTTCCCCGCCTTTACCATCCTGTAGAGAGCGCCGCAGTTGCGCCGCAGCACCTCCTTGTAATAGCGGACCCGGGCGCGCCCGAGCTCCTTGCCGTAGTCGAGCGTCCCGGTGCAGGCCGCGCAGCGTACCGGATCGAGCGGGCCGGGACAGATGCCGCCGTCCTGGTCGATCATGACCCGCTTCTGGCAGATATAGCCGTAGACGTGGATCGTGTTCACGACGGCGATGCCGCGCTCGGAGGCGAGCCGGTTCACCGAGAAGGGAAGCCCCACCCTGGAGTGGACATGCATCACCTCGGGGCGCACCCGGTCCAGGTACACGGCGATCAGGCTCTCCATCTCCGGCGCTTCGACATCGCGCTCGGGAGCGCCGAAGTTGAAGGGAAGGCAGGCCGAGTTCATGATCTCCGCGGTCTCGAACGGAAAGAGGTCGCGCCGCACCCTGAGGTACGGGCGCAGGCGCAGGTCGTAGCTGCTTTGGATGGCGCCGGAGAAGAGATAATGGACCTGGTGTCCCAGCTGCGCCAGCTTCGCGGCCAGAGGGCGCGTGTAATTGGCGACCCCTCCGACTTCCTTGGGATCATTTCCCACGATGAGAATTTTCATGCTTCGCTCCTCTTTAAAAGCGGCGCACCCTGGCCCGAGGCCGGGGTGCGTCCGTGGCGCCAGGGTCCCACCCGCAGGATCCTCGCCTCGATCGGTGCTGCGGGATCCACCTGGGGGCGCAGCATCCCGAGGCACGCCCCGAGGAAGCCGCAGATCCAGGAACAGATCAGGTAGCTGCCGTTCCCCAGACCCTTGCGGCGGATCGACATGGCGAGAAAGGGTGCCGCCAGGATCGCCCCGGCCAGTGCCGGGGAAACCGGCGACAGAAAGGCCAGGGCTGTCAGCGACCACCAAAGGGCGACGAAGGCGATGAACTTGAAGCGCGGCAAAACGGTGCGCAGATGCGGCTTGCCCAGGGCCGACCGGAACAGCTCTCCGGGGGCGTAGAAATGCCGCGACCTCCAGCGATAGTAGAGCAGGGTGAAGCTCCCCTTCTGGTGCGGATGGTGCCGGATCGAGATCATGGGGAGCCTCTCCAGGCGCCAACCCGCGCCGGTCAGCCGGGCGCCCAGCTCCAGTTCCTCGAAGGCATGCAGGTTGCGGTTGGAAAAATAGCCGACCGAACGGACCGCCGCGCTGCGATAGACCCCCCCGCCCGAGAGGTGGGAGACCAGGCCGGCCTTGCGGTCATCGGCCTTCATCAGGCGCCGGATCCGATATTCGGCGTTCAGGCTCCCCTCCTCCTCCAAAAGCCCGCTCACCCCGGCAAGCCCCGGGTCGGCAGCCATTCTCGCCAGCGCCGCTTCCAGGAAACCCGGTTTCAGTTCCATGTCGCCATCCATCAGGAACAGGAACTCCCCCTTCGCCTCCTGGTACCCCAACTGGGGTCCGATGCCGCAGCACCTCTGGGAGGTATCGGCCAGCTGTACGATGGTGACCGGAAACCGGGAAGCGATCACGACGGTGGCGTCGGTCGACCCGGAATCGGCCAGAATCACTTCCCCGCCGACAGGCCCCAGCGCGTCCAGCGCCGAACCCAGGCACGATGCGATGTGCTGCGCCTCGTTGAACGCCTTGACGATGATGCTCACGCCGCACTGGAACTTTCCGGACGTAACGGCTCGATCCTTCACGACTTTTCCTCCCGACAAAATTCGTCCGCCATGGCGCGCCACATGGTCCGCAAACCCCGACGGTCCTTTCTCGCCACCAGGGCCTCCAATGCGGTCGCGGCCAGGCAGAAAGGGAGGTACGCCGGCAACAGCTTCCGGTACAGCTTGAGGCGCGAGCGCACCTTGTAGTAGATCGAGGTCGCGGAACGGCCGACCTCGTTGGTGGCCGATCCCTGCTTGTGGTAGACCACGGAGCCGGAGGCGTAACCGAGGCCGAAGCGTCCCTTGGCCCGGATCGACCAGTCCAGTTCTTCGAAATAGAGGAAGTAGCGCTCCTCCATCAGGCCGATTGTCGCGCAAAACGGCGCCGAAACCAGCATGGAAGCGCCGCTCACCCAGTGCAGGCTTTGCTCGACCCGGCGCAGCGTCTCACCGGGGATCTCGTCCCATTGCCGCCCCAGGCCGATCAGACGCGAGCGTCCCCGGTACTTGCTGAAGCAGGCCCCCCCGAGGGCTTGTACGGTATCCGGCCGGTGGTAATAGAAAAGCGTCGATCCGACGATACCGGGATTATCCTCGGCGAGCGCCCGAGCCACCAGGTGGTCCAGGGCATCCGGCGCGGCGACGGTATCGTTGTTCAGCAGCCAGAAGAAGGCGCCGTCCCCCTGCCGGCGGGCAAACCGGATCCCCACGTTGTTCCCCCCCGCGAAGCCGAGATTGGCGCCGGTCCGAAGCACGGTGAGGGTCGCACAGGGGAGATCGGGCCAGCTCTCCTCCGGCCCCGCGACCCGGCACTCTACCGGTTTGGGGCACGCCGGGGTGCTGAACCGCGCCAGGGGAGTCCCGGCAGGCGTATGGGAGAGCGATCCCTCGGCCCACTGCAAGATGCGCTCGACGGAGCCGTCCGAGGAGTCGTTGTCGCAGACGATGATGCGGTAATCGGGATAACCAAGGCGGAGCAGGCTCTCCAGGCACTCGATGCTGTCGTGCCAGCCGTTCCAGTTCACCAGGACGATGTAGACGCGCGACGCCCTGACCAAAGCGAACCGTCCGCTTGCCGGGGCGGCCGGCTCCGGGGCATCCCCTTCCGACGCATCCGGTCCCGGGACAGCCGGTTCAGAGCCAGCCGGTTCAGGAGCACCTTTACCGGGTTCCAGAGCGGCATCGGGGCGGCTGTCACTGCGTCGCATAGCCAATGGCCCTCCTCCCCTTTGACAGTTCTGCATCCGCTTGCCCCGCCGCTTGCAGCAACGGCTGCTGCACCGCCCGACCCAGCTCCAGTGCCCCCTGTTCCGCCGCCCTGAGCATGGCAAGGGAAAGCATGGTGATGATGATCCCCTCCGGGCGCAGGAAGTGGGGCAGCGTCACGAAGGTCAACAACAGGAACATGTAGTAATACCTGAGCGCCTTGGTCACCAGGAACGGCGCACTTCCCTCGCTTCCCGGCGGCATGCGCCGCAGGATCGAGGTCGTTTTGCGGAAACAGAAGACGAAGAACCAGAGCACCCAGACGATGCCAAGCAGGCCATATTCACCGGCCATTTTGGAAAAGCCGGTGTCGTCGGCGGGGAAGATCCCGAACCGGGCATAGGCCCGTCGGGTATCGAGGCTTTTCTCCGGGATCAGCGTGCCGGCGCCGGCCAACGGATAGCGGAGGAAGTTCTCCATGTACATCCGGTGCTGCAGCTCGCGCCCGGTCTCCGCCTTGAGCTGGGAGTTCTGGAACAACATGCGCCCGAGCCGGCTGTTCCCCAGATCCGAGCCGCGCAAAAGCGGGGCGGAGACGTCGTACAAAAGGACGGCCGCGAAAAGGAGCCCCGCCAGAACCATGAGCTTCCGGTTCCGGCTCTCCATGACGGCGATCAGGCAGACCAGGGGAATGGAAAAAACCAGGATCCTGGTGCCGGTCTTCATGATGCAGTAGGCGAACAAAAGCATGTACAGAAATTGCAGCTTGCGGAAATGCCTGCCGCTCTCCGGTGATTTGGCGCCGTAGAGAAAGTGGGTCAGCGCCAGGAAGAAAAAGACCGCCGGCACCAGCCCGTACGGGAAGAAGAGCCGATGCTCGCCGTAGCGACGGAAGGCGGCGTTGAAATACCAGTCGGCCTTGGGAGGGTAGACGATGTCCAGCCGCGGGAAGTACTTCGCCAGGACCAGCAGAAACAGGTAGATCGCCAGAAAGACGGTGATCCAGCGCACGAACTTCATCAGCTCCCGGGGGTTTGCGATGATCGCGGCGAAGACGAAGTAGAGCAGATAGGTGGCGTTCAGGCGCAGGGCGACCAGGCCGCGCAGGTAGGGCTGGTCGAAGTTGGCCTGGGCCAAAAGCGGAGTGAGCAGGAACAGGGCGAAGCCGAAAAGGACCAGGAACGCAGCCTGCGGCCAGGCGCGCACCGCCTGCGCCACCCGCCTGAAAAAAAACAGCAGCAAGAGCGGGACGCTGAGCAAGAGAGCGTCCGACATCCGGAAAGCTCCCGGTATCACCACCATCCAGCGCGGCAGCAAAAAGAACCCCTCGTAACCCAGGAACAGGATCGCTATCGCCAGCAGGCATCTCAGCATGGCGTACTCCTTCGCCGCTGAACCGAGCCGCTGCCGGGCGCGCCTGAATGGCGGTTTTGCCCGTCACGGGAACCGCGACCCGGGCCGGTTACCTTCATTAACATAGCGAGTTTTTCCCCTGCAGCAGCGCCTCTTCCATCCCCGAGTATTCCCAGTTCCCGTACCGGCCGATGCTGACGATGTCGTGTTGTTCCAGAAAGTCCATGATGATCTTTCTGCTTTCGCCGTGCTGCCGGTCGTAGATGACGTAGGCGCAGGCCAGCTCGACCACCTCCCGGACCAGGATGTCGTCCAGGCTCCTGATCAGTCCGATCTCGACCATCTCCTCGACCGCCTTTTGCACCAGCGCGTCGCGGTCCACGTTCCACCCCTGCTGGTAGCCGATCTCTACGTAATAGGAGGTGGTATCGGCGGGCGCCAGGGCATCCGAGAAGTTGGAGTAGACCCCGACCCGGTAGGCGGTGAATTTCCGCTCCGGCAGGTAGATCCAGTGCTTGTCGGTCAAATCCCCCCCCTTCACCCCCAGGTTCACGATGAGCACCGAATTGTGCCGCAACCGGGCGCCGGCGATGCGCACCTCGGCCGGCACCGGGCCGGTCAGTTTCTCCACCAGCGTGTTGAGCGGCATGGTGGAGACCAGCCTGGTGAAGGAAGCGTTCTGGCCGCCGGAAAAGCGGACCTTCCTGGCCGCCAGATCGATCTCGCTGACGCTCCGGTTCAGCTCGATGTTGGGAACCCGGGCGGCCAGGGCGTCGCAGAGCGCCTGAATGCCGCCGCGCCGCGGATACCAGAAGCTGGCATTGTAGCCGAAACCTTTGGACTGGTCCTCGAAGGCGCCGTTGAAGACGTCTTCCAGGTTCGGCTTGGGGACGTACTCGCTGAGCCACTCGCAGGTCATCTCCTCGGCCGGCACGGTCCAGAGCTTCTCGTTGTAGGGGAACATGAAATGCCTGCCGATCCCCTCCCCCAGCTTGGCCGCAATCCAGTCGCGGAAGGTGCGGTACTCCCTGGTCGGGAGGTCCTCGTTGCCGTGGTACGCCTTGACGAACTCCAGCAGACACTCCTTGACCACCTCGGGCGGGAGTCCGAACAGGTTGGCCTGGAAGGGGTAGCGGGTGAGCGCCCCGTGCGAGTAGATCACCGCGTTGCGGTTCAGGACGTTCAGGTTGTCCGCCAGCAGTTCCTTGACCAGCCCCTGAAAATAGGGGTCCTTCAGATGGAGCAGATGCCCCGAATAGTCGAACCGGAAACCGTCGCGTTCCACGCTCCGGCAGCAGCCGCCCACGACGGCATCGGCTTCGTACAGTTCATACTCCAGATGCCTCTGCTCGGCGTGATACCCCGCGCTCAGTCCGGCCAGGCCGGCCCCGATGATGATGGTCTTTGCCATGTTATCCCTTTGCCCCCAGTTTCAGTCGCATTGCGGCATACATGCCGTGGAGATACTCCTTTTCTTCACTCTTCAGGGCCACGGCGTACAGCAGGAGGGGCACGCCCGGAAGCAGAGCCGCATCCGCCAGCAGCAGCTGGTACGGTTGCAGCGAATCCCGCAGCCAGGCGCCCCCGCCCCAGGCGGCCATGAAGATCGGCGTCACCGCGACGAGGCGACGGTCGAAAAAGGCGAAGCCCGCCCTGGTGTAGTTCATCCGGGCCATGAGCAGGACTATGACCAGGTAGGAAAGCGCCGTGGCTGTCGCGGCACCGATGATGCCGGTGGTCGGAATCAGCAGCAGGTTCAACAAGATGTTGATCAGGCCGCCGCAGAGGTACACGGTGAAGATCGTCTTCGTGTTGCCGTTGGCATAGAGCGGAGCGGTCAGGAGCGTGATCAGCACCTGCATCGCGAAGGCGAAGGCGATGATCCCGGTGATGACGTGGGCATCCCGGTACTCGGCCCGGCTCACCATGAGCCGCACGATCAGGGCGGAATTCAACTCGAAAAGGGTCACCACCAGGAACAGCACCGCTACGAACCCGGCGAAAACCGCCACGAACGCGGTGCGGTACTTTTCCCGGTTCTCGGCCCAGAGCCTGGCGGAGACCGGGAACCAGAAGAAGTTCAGGGCGAGCGTGAGCGAGAGAACCACGCTGGTCAGGCCATAGATGATCGAGTATTTCCCCACCGCCTGCTCCCCCTTGAAGTAGGCCAGGAAATAGCAATCCGAGGACTGGATCACCCAGGAGAAGAAAAAGACCGGCAGCAGGGGAAGCGCCATTTTCAGAAAGCGCCACAGTATCTGCCGGTCGATGGCGCATGAATAGCGCAGTTCCTTCCGGGTGTAGCGGTAGACCAGCAGCCCCGCCGCCACGTTGGTCACAACCAGGACCGCTATCATCCCGTGATACGAATATCCCGCCGCTACCGCGGCGATGGTCAGCAGGGTAGCCGCTCCATCCCTGAGCATGGCGTTGTTCACCAGCAGCGAGGTTTTCTGAAACAGCGCCAGCACATAGGTCACCAGCTTGTAGAACATGTTCGAGTAGAGCAGCACGACCATCAGCGGGAAATATCGGTAATACGAGCCGCCGAAGTGGTACATGACCAGCCAGAAAACCGGCAGGAAAGCGAGCGAGAACAGCAGCACGCTGTTGGTCACCGTGTTGTACATCGTCACGATCCGCTCCCGCGACTTCTCCTGAACGAAGTGGATTGCCGGACCGTCGGTCAGATTCATGGAGAAAAGCGGCACCAGCATCGCCGAGGTGACCAGGATGAGGTTGAAGGCCCCCAGCTCCCCCGGGGTGAGAAAGTAGGTCATCACCGGCATGGTGATGAGCCCCTTCAGCCTGAACAGCAGCTGCATGAAGACGCTGTGCAGCGCGCTTTTTTTGATCGTTTCCGCGTCCGCGGAAAAATCGAGCAGGCTTTCCTTCACGACATCGGTTTTGGTTAGCGTCGTCATCAGCTGAATATCCCGTAGATCAGAAACCACCCCATTTTAAGGTACTCACGGATCATCGTTTTTCCGGTATCCCTGTTGGACCAGTCGGCTGAGGTGAAGTTTCGTTGCGGACGGCAAGGGACATAGCTAAGGGCGTATTCGTTTGCGCTGAAAACCCTGCTGTTGATCAGGGATATCCTTCTCATGTGATAGGACGAACTGACCACCAGAGCCGACCTGAGGCCTCGCTCATCCAATTGCCGTTTCGCTTCCAGCGCCTCCACATGGGTGTTTTCGTAATGCTTGCCGTAGTTGACCACCTTCCGGATCCGGAACTCGTTTCCCTGCAGCTTCAATCCCTTGTGGTCCTTTTCCAGCTTTTCCGCTGCGCCCTTATCGAGAGTCAACCCGAAGGCGGGAATGATCAGGAACCGGGCATATCCGCCCCGGATCAACCGCATCGCCTCGTCGAACCGATCCACGTGTTCGGGGCCCAGGAACAAGACGACGGCATCCGCTCGGCGCGGCTCTTCGGAGTAGGCAAGAAGGCCGGGGGCATTGAAGTAAAACCAGAGCGCAAGCAGCACTCCGGGAAGCACGAGGTAGAGCAATATCTTCTTCAAATGCTTCCTTTGGGGACGGTGGGTCTCATGTATTTTCTATCCTGATTAGTGTCAATATCCCGCCATTCAGGTTCCTCCCCCTTCAAGGGGGAGGTCAGGTGGGGGATGGGGGTTTTGCCGCCGAAGACCCGATCCCCACCCCTCCCCTTGAAGGGGAGGGAGTTTCTGGTTGAACTGGTAGAGCAGCTTCGCTTCTGCGGGCGAGAGGACCCGATCGAAGATCATGACGTCGTCGATGGAACCGTCAAATTGGTACTGTCCCAGTCCGTTGTTATTGCCTATGAACAGATCGGACCTGCTTGACTTGTCGTTGGCGCCATCTATGAACATCGAGGTGCCGCTGGATTCAACACCATCCAGATAAATTGCGATGGTCGGCACTTTGCTGTCGAAAACAGCCACCACATGATGCCATTTGCCGTCCCGATAGCTGATCCCGTTTTTCGAGAATCGGTAAAAGTTGTTGCCGTTTGTCTGGAACCAGATCTTGCCGTCCTGATGAAGAAACAGGTTGAAACTCTTGAAAGCGGGGTCCCTGGATACGATGGTCCCCAAAACGGACGAGGCGCCCGCCTTGAACCAGGCTGCGACGCTGAGACTGCCGTTCCCCGGGTCCAGGGCCTTGCTGTCCTTTACCCTCACATGAGGACCGTATCCGCCGAATTTAGCTACCGATCCTCTCTGCGGATCGTCGATCAGAGTTGCCCCGTTCATCAAGGCGCCACTGTTTCGCCCGGCGGCGTCTGAAGCGTCGCCGTTGAACTTCCAGTAGCCCCGGTAGTCGCCGGGAAACTTCAGGGTGCTCGACACGCTCCGGTTATTTCTGCAGCTGTATGCCGTGAAAGCGCCGCCACGGTAGCCGCTTTTCCGGGTGTTATCCTCGCAGTTGGGATAGCTCCCGCAGAAATACTCGCTCCCCCTGCACTGCTTGATGCCGATCAGCTTGGCAGTCGCGGTGATCGAGTCGGCGATCTCTCTGTAGTGCTGCCTGTAGGTCGCTTTGCTACTGCCGTTGATGTCGGACAAGATCGCGTCCGGCACCTGGTAGCCGGGATCGGCGAGAAGCGGTTTCAATTCCGGAACCATTCCCATGAGCCAGGTACTGTACAAGTGCCCCATGACTTTACCGCTCCTTGCCTGTTCCATGTTTCCGGTCCAGACCAGGTCAGTCGTCGCCTTGACATCGTTCCAGCTGGTGGGCCAGACACGGAATCCCTTATCGATGAATTCACCGACTGAGGGGAAAACCTGTCTGATATCGTCATATCGGTAGCGCTGATTTGCCTCGTACCTCCAATCAGCGATGATGAGACCCTTGGGGATCAGATCGATGGCGGCAGCCGTGTTCCTCCCGCTAAGGTTGTACTGCTCCGACTTGGGCATGCCATTCCAATGGGCATCGAGCATGTCGCCCCACATGATGACTTCCATCTCCGGGTTCTTGGATTTGATGTGGTTATAGGCATTGGTAATGGCCATGGCGTAGATCTGTGCCGAGGTTTTGCCGGTTGCCTGTTCCGGGTTTTCATACCACCAGCCGACTTCGTCACTTCCGATATGGAACCCTTCCGGCTTGACCCCTTTGACGGTGAAGGTGTCGATCAGTTCGTCTACCATCTTGAAGACGAGCGCCTCACCCTCCTTGTTAAAGGGATCGCGCGTATTGGAGGGCTCGGCTCTCCAGTACGGCGACTTGGGGCCTGGCGCATTGCCGGCACTGGCTACGCGGGTCGACGTGCAGCGGTACGTCGTGCCGTGATACTCGACCCAATCGGCGTGCTCGGTGTACCGGACGCCTTCCCGCCACTTCCTTCCCGCCAGCATGTACCGGGGATATACCGTCGGAAAAACGTTGCCGACCGAGTGGGTCAGGACCTGCAACGCCACCATTACCTGCATGCCGTTTCCCCTGGCGATCTCGGTCATGCGACGGGATTCGCTGCGGGTGAAGCCCCGGTTCAGGGGATAGGAGGCATTGTTCAGCCGGTAGTCCGAAGTGAAACGATAGGCGCTGTAATTCATATCGAAGACGACGGTGTTGAGCCCCCTCGCCTTCAGCTCCTTCACCAGCGCCTCGAAATCGGTCAGGAACTTCGCGTGGTCGTTATTGGTATTGGCTTGCGGATGAAAGTAGAGTCCGGCCCATGGCTCCATGGCGCAGGCGGGCCGTCCAGGAGAAAGAAGAGTAAAGCCGAGGAGAACCGTGAAAAAAATCGGTATTCGGAAAGCCCTAAAGGAAAGACGCTTGAAATTACTCTTCATCCCTTCCCCTCGTTACGGAACATGTCGCGTCCCCGAACCGCCGCAGAGACGGCTCGGGCTCTCATGAAACGGCAAGGTAGCATCCCAGCATTTTAATGCCGTTTCATTTGTGTGACGATTGTATTTCGCGGCGTTTTTTCAGCGAACCGCAGCCGAGAGGCCGTCTGGGAGCGGGAACAGGTGGAATGCGAGGAGGAACGGTGGGGTAAACAAAAGATGCCTTGGAAAGATGTGGTATCACTACTAGCATTCTCAAAAGCGCTCAAAAAGGTCCTGATTTGTGCCAATTTGCAGCCACAAGATAAGTCCCCCCTTTGGAAAAGGGGGATTTGCCTTAAAGCGCCGTCGGCACTCCGTTGCAACCTGGGTAAAATCCCCCCCGACCCCCCTTTTACAAAGGGGGGAGGTTTCCGATCACAGGCTCTGCTGCGCGATGAAGCTCCGGGTCGTCCTGGAAAGCTCACGGACGAAACGGTCCAGCCTCTTTTCTCCCGCCTCGACGGACTCCCCGGGCTTGAGGTAGGTGATCGGCCGCAGGAAGAGGTCGTAGGTGTTGTCGCGCGCCAGCGCGTGGAGCGTCAGGTGGAAGCGGTTCAGCTCCTTGTCGTGCGACTCCCGGCTTTTGGTGTGGAACCAGAAATAGACCAGCATCCTGGAGCCGCCATCCTCGAGGAGCATCTCGGTGACCTTGAGCTCCCCCCATACCGGGTCGCCAGGGACGCTCCTCACCTGTTTGCTGACTACCTTCATGCCGCTGGAGGGGAGGCAGGCGGTCGGGGAGTGGAAGAAGTTCTCGTTCTCCATGAACGCGCTCCCCCGGTAGCCGAGATACAGGGAGACGGCTTCACCGGCTTGATCATGATACAGCGCGGCGAAGGCGTCTTCGGCCCCGGAAAGCGACACCGTCACGGGATCGACGACGGCGGAGTCCCCCTGCCAACCGGCAAACTGCGTCGGGAAGGAGGCCATGCCGCTCTTGAGCTGCACCGGCGGCAGCGACCCGGTACTCCAGGTAAAGGCACCGACCAGGAGCAACAAAAGAACGGCTGTGACGAAAGGCGCCAACTCCGCCTTCGCGGCCGCTTTCGACCGCCCTGCCGCCTCCGACTCCCTGGCCACCTCCGACTCCCTGACCGCCAGTGACCCGCCTGTCACCTCCGACCCGCCTGCCATCTTCCGATCGCCTTCCGGCTCCGATCCGCCTATCGCCTCCGTCCGGCTCGGCGCCCCCATCCTGGGGGGGAACAGGGCAAGGAGCCTTCCGGTCAGGGCGAGAAATCCGAAGGCGACCAGGAACATGGCCCAGCCGGTGAAGTCGTGGAAAAATCCCTCCGCTGCCGCGGCGCCGTAACGGTTGGCGAGAACGCCGGTGATACCGATGCGCAGGCCGTTGACGAGGACGGCGATCGGGACGGTGGCCACCACACAGAAAAGGCGCTTCCAGGTGGCGCGCTCGAAGAGGTAGGCGTAGACCACCCCGATGGCGATCAGCGGAAACAGGTAGCGCAGCCCGTTGCAGGCGTCGACCACCTGCAGCTTGGTGACCCCCAGGTCGATGAGGTTGCCGCTCACGAATACCGGGATGCCGCAGGCCCTGACCACCTCCCCCCCAAGCAGCGACGACACCGACTTCAGATACATCCCGAGAGTCCGCTCCAGTACGGCGGGGACCGGGACCATGAAGATCAGGAAGCCAAGCGGCAGGAGCGCGACCCCGGCCAATCCGGTGCCGAAGCAGAAGGCGGTGATCAGCAAGATCAGGATGGGGATCGACGGCAGGGCGATGTTGCCGCTGGAGCCGAGCACGCCGTAGAGCGAGAGGAGCAGCATGGCGCAAAGGGGCGGGAAGAGCTTCCAGGATGCGCGGCGCTCCACCCGGGCCAGCTCGGCGCGCCTCTCCCAGAGCAGGTAGAGCGAGACGAGCGGTATCAAGGGACCGTAGGAGTAGTCCTCGTTGCTCTGCCAGACGTGGGCCATCCCCTGAAGCGGCGCCCAGTAGGCGGCCAGAAACAGCAGAGTCAGCAAGGCGGCCCGCAACCGGAAAGCCGACAGGGCGGCGCCTTCGGAGCTCATGCCGCCTCCGGGTGCCCGAGCCACTTGTTGCGCACGATCCAGGCAAAGGGGGACCAGACTTGCTGCCGCATCAGGTGGCCGACGCTGCCGATCATCCAGCAGTTGCTCGGGCAGCAGGCCACCCTGCGGCGCGCCTCCGCCGCTTGCGGGCCGTTCCAGATGGCGTCGAACCCCGCTTCGCCGAGGTTTCCGAAGGGGAAATCCATGACGTTGCAGGGTCGCAGGAGACCGTAGGGGTCGACGAAGAACGAATCGCAGGCCATGGTGCACTTGAGCGGGCGCTGGCGGCCGTGCATGTGCTCGACGATCCCCCTGGTGAAGTAGGCGCGGAACCAGTCCTTGGGGGAGGAGGAGGCGAGGTAGGCACGGATCAGCCCCTCGATCCCCTCCCCGACCAGCGCCTTGTCGCGGATCTCGTTGTCCTCTTTATGAAAGTAGTAGGCGTTGTGCAGGATGGCGGTGGCGAGTTCCACCCCTTCGCGCCGGGCCAGAGCAAAAAGCGGCACCAGTTCGCCGGCGTTACGGTCCGAGATGGTGACCGCGATCCCCAAGTCCCTGATGCCCAGCGACTTAAGCCCCCTGAGCGTCTCCAGCGCCCGGTCGTGGCTGCCCCGGACCCCGCGGATCGCGTCGTGGGTCTCGCCCACCCCGTCGAAACTGAGCCTGATGCCGACGTCGCGGTGACGCCCCATCACATCGAGGATGCGGCTGGTCAAAAGGCCGTTGCTGCTGATGACGACCCGCTTCGCCTTTTTCTTGACCACGCCCAGTATCTCGTCCAGGTCCTCGCGGATGAACGGCTCGCCGCCGGTGATGTTCAGCCGGGTGAGCCGGGGGAGTTTCTCCAGATGGCGGGGAAGGATCTCGCCCCCCTTCGGGCTGGGATGTTTCCAGGTGTCGCACATGAGGCATTTGCAGTTGCAGCGGTAGGTAACAGCGACGATGCCGTCCATCGATTATCCTATATCCTGTTGCGGGAGGTAGCCGTGGTCCAACTGGATCTCGGGCAAGACCTTGATGTCGGGGACTCCCTTGATGCCGGGGAGGGAATGGTACAGCGACTCCATATCCAGGGTGGCACGGTCCCAGGAGTAGTTGCGGCGCACGTGCCCCCGTGCCTCCTCCCTTTTCGACGCGACCCGCCCGGGATCTGCGGCCAGTTGGCAAAGCACCCGGCGCAGATCCTGCGCGTCGCGGTTCTTGAAGCTGTACGCGGCATCCCCCGTCGCCTCCAGGTTCTCGGGAATGTCGCTCACCAGGCAGCAGTTGCCGTAACTCATCGCCTCCAGAAGCGCGATCGGGAGCCCCTCCAGGGTCGAGGGGAGACAAAAAAGGTAGGCGTTGCTGTAGAGCTCGGCGAGCGGCTCGCCGGTCACAAAGCCGGTGAAGACGATGCGCGGATCCCCCTGCGCCAGCCGGGCCAGGCGTCCCTTGTAACCCTCCATGTGCGCGGCGTCCCCCGCGATCACCAGTTGCAGATCGGTCTCCATCCCGAGAAACGCCTCGATGAGAAAATGCGCCCCCTTCTCCTCGACCAGACGCGCGGCGAACAGGATGTAGCGCCGGGGCGCGATACCTTGTGTCGTGAGCCAGGAGGGTGAGCGGTCCGGCTCCGGGGTGACCCCGTTGGGGATGTAGCTCACCTTCCTGCCGTAGAGCTCTTTGAAATACGCCTGCAGCACGCGGGAGACCGCGGTGGCCCGGTTCGGCAGGAAGAAGACCGACAGTTCGGCAAAGCCCAGGAAGAGCCTCCCCAGAATTCCCCACTTGTCGCGCTTGCGCTCCAGCCCGTGCACCTGCACCACCGTCGGGATGCCGAAGAGCCGGGGGAAGACGGAGAAGAGCGACGGCCCGATGGCGTGGAAATGTACCAGGTCGACCTTCTCGCGCAGGATCACGTCGAGGGTCGCCATCAGGCAGATGGAGAGCTTGTGCAGCGACTTGGTGTTGATGGAGGGTACCGTCTTGATCCGCATCCCCCTGTGCATCCCGTCGCGGGTGCCGAAGTCGCGGCTCGCGTAGACCAGGATGTCGTGTCCCTTGAGAGCCAGTCGGGAGCCGATTTCCTCGGTGACCTTCTCGACGCCCCCCCCATGAGGAATCCCTTTGACGGCTATGTAGGCGATGCGCATGGTTTTTCCTCGTTTCCCGGCGGACCGGCACGGCATGCTGACGCTCATGCCGGAAAATGGGAGCAGTCGCCCCTTTGAGCCGCAAGGGGAATCGGCGCTGATCGAGAGATGGTGACAGGGAAACCGCGAGGCGGGTGGCGGAGCTCCTTTGGGCAGGCTCCGGCACCGACGGATGCTGAAGATTAACAAAGAAGTATTTCGGTGGGATCAATTCAAGGTTAAGGTCTGGTTACAAATTCGCGACATGGCCAGCTGGGGTTGGGGTTCGAGAAGGTATTGCAGACGACAGCATCAGCCACGGCCTTACCGGTAGCAAGATAGTCCTTCCACCGATCCTTGGTCTCCTGCTTGAAGCGCTCAAATGATTCTTCACGGTCAAGGTGAGCGACCCGGTGCGACGAAAGTTCAGCTAACGTATCAGCCTCTTGCATCATGTCCGGTTGTGTCATACAATCCTTTCACATGTTTTCCCAGATCAGGACCATTCTGACGACGAAAACCGTTTCCTGATTATCGGCAGGTCAAAAGTGAAACACGCCTGATTTCCGCTTGTTGGCAAAGATAACCGCTTAACCTTGAGGTTGTCTATCTGCCCTGTTCCACCACTTCGAAGCCCTGATCTACTGACCTTGTTGAACTCCGTGACCCTTGCTCTTCACTCTCGTCCTGGCTAAGCCCTTCCACTGCTTTCCACGGAAACATGTCCTCGTTCACATCACCTTATGGCCAGTTTGTTCACAGTGACTGAGCCGTCAGTTACAAATTCGCGACCGTTGAGCTAATGCAGAGTTTCATTGCAGCAGCGTAACCCCCAAAAGGGCGACGCGGGAGTGCGGCACGGAGCCCGATCCCCTCAAAGTGAGGCGGCTGATCTTTTCCTCGGGAAAGGGATTTTGCCAGATGAACATCTGTGCGTTCAGCGGGATGCCGCTCGCGGAATACCCTCGCCAACCCGGGCGGGATCCGGCCAGGACATCGGGGCTTCTGGAAAAGGTCCAGGGATTTCGCCTAAGCGACTCGGTGCAACGGAGGTCCGTGATGTTCCAGTTTTCCTGCAGAGGGACCCGGACTTTTCGCCCGCTTTGATACTCGATGAGGTATTCCCCTAGCTCGCGCAGAGCTACTTGCGGCTCCGCCACAAAAGCGGTGTGCAGAAAAGCGATGGCGCGTACCGGGGGAGCAGCACCAGGCAAGGTGACCGAGTCTGCCGGGAGCTCCCCGGCGCCGACCTTGCCGGCCGCGACAATGCAGTTGTTCCTCTTTCCCCTGCCGGGGGAATCAACATCGAACATCACCCCCGCAAAGCTTTGCCACCCCGACGCCAATGCCCGGAGATCGAGCACCGGACCGACGTCGAAGATCCCCCTCCCCGATCCCTGCACCGCGTCCCAGGTGGACCGATTGGCGGCTTCTCCCAGTGCCACGGGACTCTGCCTGTATGTGGATACCTGGAAATCGCGGTCCCGCAGGTAGCCGGCAAGAAACTCAAGGTCGCCATTGCCTTCCCCAGAGCACTGGGAAGACCAGCCGCAAAGGGGAGCCGACAAGGTGGTTGCGGCCGGCGCCATGGTGCGCAGTAATCCCCAGTCGGTGGCGATGATCCCCTGCCCGCCGAATTGCTTCACGCTCAGCGCCAGCGACCGGGCGGCCTGCGGGTCGTGCCATGAGGCGCCCAGCACCCGGAAACCGCGGCTGCGGAAATGCTCCACGCTGCGATATTGCTTCCTCATGTCGTAGTGCCAGTCCAGGATCACCACGTCGCGCGGCAGTTGGTCGAGCGCCTCATGGGTCGCTCCGGAACTGAAGAACGGGTTGCTGCTGTTGGCCGCGCCGACCTCCTTTTCCCAGCGGCCGTGATCGAGCAGCATGTCACCCCAGATGGCCGTTGCCACCCCCCTCTCGGCAAGCCAGTTTCGGCTCCTTGTGACATCGCGGGCGAAGATATCGGCCTCGCTCGACTTCATGGCCGCGGCGTAGGAGGAAAGCCCCCGCATCTCATCGTGGCTGATCAGCAGCGTGGAAGGTTGGTAGACGGCCAGCAGCTGGTCGTAGAGACCGAAAAGGAGACGGTAGGAGCCCTCCTGGGACGGATCGTAAAAATTGGCACCCTTGGCCACCGACAGTCCGGGAAAATCGGCGCTCTTGAAGGCCGATCCGATCCCCGCCCAGACCTCCAGCTGGAGGAAACGGGCATAGGCTGCTATTTCCGCCAGCTGCTCCGGCGTCCACCCCTTGTTGCCGGCTCCCTTGCGCCACCCGGCAACCCGGATCGGATCATGAAGGAAGATCACCAGGTTGCCACCGGAGCGGGAGATCGCATCGAGGTAGCGCTTGAACAGGGCCACGTCCCGCAGCGCCGGGGACATTTCGATACATGCCCCCCTTTGGGGCAGGTCGGGCCAATCACGCCGGGTCCCGCTGGCAACCCGCCATCCCCCCTGAACCGGCAGCAGGCGGTTCAGCAGTGCATGCGCTCCGTACAGACAGCCGCGTGCATCAGCGCCCCGGATCACGACGCCGTCGCGATTGACGCTGAGTTCATACCCTTCGGGAGGGAGTTTATCCTTTGCCGAAAGAGCTTGCTGCTCGATCCGGATTCCCCTGCCGAAACCGGACGACCCGGGTGCAACGACCTCACATTGCAAAGAGGCCTGGCGGCGCAACTCTGCGGCGAGGACGCGTTCCGCACTCCCGCGTGGGTTGCCGCAGATGACGGTATCCCCTTGCAGCTGGAAGAAGCCCGGAGCTTGCAGCATATACTTCGGCGCGGCGCCGAATCCGGCGCCTTGGTCGCCAGCCGGGACCGGACTGCCGACGGCCCTGTCGTTTCGGATCAGCGAGGTCCGGGAAGGGGGAAGAGAGCGAACCGAATAGCTGAACTGGTACGACCTGCCGGGATCAAGGGAAATACTGTCGACGTTGAAGTTGATCGATTTTTCCCGGTCCCAGGGGACCAGACGGCAGTCCGCAACGAGAATGGAAGAGGAGCCGAGCAGGTCGGTTACCTCGATGTCGCAAAGGGCTCCCCTCACCCGGACCCGGTTCTTGCCGGTGAGCATGATGCGTCTGGCAGCCGGCGACGGCTTTGTCGGCACCTCACCGGCATCATGCAACGCCTGCGGCAGGCTCTCAAGTCCAGCCCCGGCAAAGAGGTCGCCGGACAATTTCAGGATGTCGAAGGAGAGGTCGGCGGGGCGGGACGGAGCGGTAAAGGAGAAGTCGACCTTCAGGTTCCCGGCGTCGACTTGGCGGATCAGGATGAGGTACTCCGCTCCCGATTTGGCATCGCGGCCGGACAAGGTATGGCTGCCGGGAAGCCCCTGCCGGAGATCGCCATTCCAGGGACCGCTGAAGATGCGTTTCCTGTCGCCCCCGAGCGGGGCAGGTTCCACAAAATGCAGCGCCGCGCCGATGCTGACGATGGTCTGAAGACCGCCGTAAAAGGCACGCCCACGGCGTTCCGCATCTACTTCCAGGCGAAGCGGGAGCGGAGCAGCCTTTAGCTCCTGACGAGAGGCATCGGCGGCGGGAAGAAACGGTATCCCCAGCAGAAGCAATGTCACGCAGAGCAAGGTGAGGATGCAGATCCCCTTGAGTTCCAGCGATCGAAGACACATCGGCGACAGTTCCTGAACTTCCAGAGGATTTGGGCTAATTAGCTTCCCATTTCGGCTTTTTTTGCGCAAATCATGATCGATAAATAATCCATCTGGTTTTTCTTTTCGGCAAAAGCCTGGTTCATGCCGGAGCAGTCGCCTCTGTTGGCACTGAGTTTCTTGCGGGGGATGATTGACACATCGGTCCACCCGAAGCGCTCGAGTGCCTCCCGGTATTGAAAAGGACGCACCCTGTTGGGAATGCCACGGAACCAAAATGCGTTGTAGAGACAACTTGGGTATCGATAGATGTTGTTCGGATCCCGGTCGCGAATCCATCTGGAGTGGGTCTTCAGGTCGATTTCCGCGACCAATGTTGCTCCAGGTTTACAGACCGCGCTAAGCTGCGAGATAGTCGCAGCAACATCGTCAAAGTGCTCAAAGGCTGCCTGGCTGAAGACAAGATCCACTGAAGTTGCTCCGAAAGCAGAAACGAGATCAAAATCGTCGCGGACCACATAGTTAAGCCGTGATGGTTTTCCTGCCTTCGCCTCCTTTACCTCTCTTTTCAGCAAATCCAGATCCGGCTGATCATGCATTGCCTGCAACTTCTCGAAGAACCGCTCATAAAAGGAGTCCGGGGTGGATTTCATCAGGTCATTCACGTCACAGGCATGGTACTGCGCACACCCCTTGGAAAGGAGATAGATGCCGATCCCCAAATCGGAGCCAGGTCCGAGTTCAAGTACCTTCTTGCCGGCAAGGGTGTCATCGGCCTGGGTATATTCCCGGAGCTGGGACAACCAGGATTGGGCAACGCTGAGATCATACTCGATACATCTGGCAGTCTCGAAAATGTCGAACGGCTTCGGTGAGGAATAACCCTTCATGACATTCTTGGCTTTTGCCAGGAACAGAAAGCCGATTCCGGCGAGGTAGTAAAAAGTATCTCGTAAGGTCATTTGCGGCCTTCCTTTCCTGATTAGCACCCAACCCGGCCTGACGGCGCTTTGTCGGAGACAAAGTGGTCAGCTACGCCAAGCACCCGCTACTCTCCTACCCCCTCCGGGGGAGGGGACAATTGGCGTCGGGACCAAACTATTGCTGTAAGTTTCTCAAAAGATCAGCGACATTTCGTGAATAGCGCTTCCAAAGCAGCAAGGTGTGTGGACAAGGCGTGATGCTCCCTGACATACCCCTGCGCGCGCATCCCCATTCCCCCGGCCTGCTGCGGATTCTCCAGCAGCAGGTCGATCTTTTCAGCCAGATCCCGGGAGTCACCGGGGGAGAAGAAACGCCCTGTCTCTCCGTCGGTCACGATTTCCATGAAGCTCCCCATGCGTGGGACCAGACCGGCCCTGCCACGCCCCATTCCCTCCAGAAGCACGTTGGGCTGGTTTTCATAGCAGCCTGACGGAACGGCAAAGAGGAGATTCTCCTTGAAAAGCCGAGCCATGCTTTCCTGATCCTGAAAACCCGGGAAGAGGATCCTTTTTCTGAGCCGCTCCGGAACCGATTCGATCAGCTTCTGCGCGTATGTCGATCCGGCGTCTCCGGCGACTGTCAGGAGCGCATCCTGGCTGCGCAGCTCCCCGAATGCCTCGATGAGCTGTTCGATCCCCTTTTCCGGGCTCAGTCGCCCAGCATACAAGATCCCGTTCGGATTCAGGGCCGGAGAGCAGCCGTCGGCGTCGGCCTGGACGAAGGTCGGGATATGCACGATCTTCTCGGCGGCGAAGCCGCCCTGGATCATCTTATCCCTGGTGAATGCCGAAGGTGTCACGAAATAGTCGACGTGGTCGTAGATGCGCCGGTAGCGTGAGAGCCACATCCCGGCAACCTTGACCATGGCACCGGCCAGGGAGCGCTGATAACCGCCGCATCTGTGGCGCAACGCCATGACCGGCCCTTTTTCCAGGCACTCTTCACAGATCTTGCCGTCGCGAAAGAGCAGATAGTTGGCGCAGACCTTGTGGAAATCGGACATGCGCCAAACGATCGGCACCTGGTATCTGCGGCAGGCGTCGATGATGCTGTCGGAGAAATAAACCGCGTTCAGAAACAGGGCCACGTCGGGGCGGGTGTTCCGGATCAGGTTCTCCAGCTTGCTTTTCGCCTCGAGTGAATAGACCGAGTTGCGGGCGTAGAGGAGCTTTTCACGGGCGGAAAGCTGATACTGGTCGTAATAAACCCGGTCCCTCCCCGCCGGAGGATCGATAAAATAGCCTTGATAAGGGGTGGGGAGATTCTTTTCAAATCTGACGCAAAACGGGATGAACTCGTGCCGCGGCATGTTTTCCATCAGGGAAAACATGTATTTTTCCGGCCCGCCGGTGACGAAGTAATTTCGATTTACAGTGAGAATCTTCATGGGTTTTAGGGGGACCTGGTTCCAATGCGTGCGACACGCTGATCAACTACTCAACTGACAAACTTCCCATAGGCTTCGGCGAATTCTTTAACCTTGGCTTCCCAGCTCAATGCAGAGGCGCGCCGCAGCGCCCCCTCGGAGAGCCGTCCTACCAGTTCCGGGTTCCGTAGCAGCCGTTCAATGGCGTCCCGGAAACCTTCGATACTTCGCTTGGGATCGACAAAAGGAATCTTGATGCCGCAGCTTTCCTCGATTGCCAGCGCCATGCCGCAGGCATCGTGACAGATCACCGGCATGCCCCAACCCAGCGCCTCCAGAACCACCATGGAAGCCGCTTCCTTGTAACTGGTGTGAACCAGTACATCGGCCCGGTCCATAGTCTTGAGCGCTTCGTGATAGGGAAGATTGCCATGCCAGCTAATGCCGGACAGGGAGAGCTGCCGTGCCAGTTCCTGCCAGGACCCCGTCTCGTTCCCGGTACCCAAAACGTCCAGTGTAACCAGCTGCGGCTCCGGCAGCCGGGCAAGTGCCTGGAGCAGCAGCGGCAGCGCCTTTCGCGCATCATGCCTTCCGGACCAGCACAATCTCAGAGGTGTTGTCGCGTCCCAGTTCCGGAGGCGCCCGGCGATCGCCTTGGGAGGAGCGGTGTCAAGCATGGGGAGTGCTTTGCCGGCAACCAGGGAGTTCACGATGCCGCGCTCGTCGTCGCTGACCGTCCAGATCCGTTTCGCCGCACGGACCGTGTCACGAAAGCGTGAGGCGCGCAGCTGTCGGTCGATGTTGACGGAGCGCAGGGTCTCGAAGATCAGGGAGTTGATGCCGCCGGATCGGGCGTAGACACGGGGAACCTTGCACATGCCGCCCAGTGGCCCCCAGAAGAAGGGAACTCCGGTGGTCCACAGATAGCCGGGACGCAGGAAACTTATCGGCGTCAATTGATGCACCGCGTCGAAATTGTGCAGTCCAAGCTCCAGCGCCTTACGGAGCGTGGCCCGATGCCAGTGGTCCAGACCGAGGTAATAAAGGGGCTGCCACCCTACCCCTTTGGTAAAGCTCATCAGCTTCCGGTTCAGCCGGGCAAGCCGTAAGGTCTCCGGCGGCTGCTCCACAAAAATCACCCTCAGTCCCGGTATTGCGCCATTGCGCCCGAAATAACGGGTCACTGCGTCGCGGTATGAGTTGGAATAGAGCGCCGGACCATCCGCGCACAACACGGTCACGTCATGATACTCCGCCATCCGGGTGGCGATGTTCCAGCCAACGGCGCACTCGGAACCCTGATCGGGGGAGAATTCGTGTGAGGAGATAAGAACCCGCAGTCGCTTCATTGGTCTACCGATTAGCTGTTGCTTTCACTGTTCCGCTGAATTTTCACTGCATGACCTGAAGGTAATACTCCGCCAGCGACTTGCAGTGCTTTTTGATGGTGTAATTGTTCGAGAAAAGAGCGAATGCAGCTTTACCTGCATCTTCCCGGGTCAAATCGTCTTTGAGCATCCGTATCATGGCATTTGCCAGACTCAGAGGGTCCTCTGGCGGCACCAGGATACCGGTGACGCCGTCCTGCACCACTTCCGGATTGCCACCCACGTTTGTCGCGACCATCGGTTTGCCGTGCGCCATCGCTTCCAGAAGCGTCATCGGCAAACCCTCCCACCTCGACGAGTTAACGTAGAGATCGCAGGCCGCCATGACTTCATGGATATTACTCACCATGCCGTGTATCCTGACGCTTGCCTCGAGACCGGCGCATTGAACCAACTCGTTGAGACGGCTCCTCTCGGCTCCGTCTCCGCCGATCAGCAAAACGGCTTCAGGCACCTCCGCCACAACGCGCTGAAATGCTTCGATAAGCAGATCGAATCCCTTCAGCTTTACCAATCGCCCCAGGGAAAGCACGAGTTTGCTTTGCGCCTTGAACCCGTACTTATTCAGCACTTCATCGCGCCGCAAGCCCCCCTGCTCCGGCGTGCCTAGCGCATTACTGAGCACGCCGACCTTGCCGGCAGGTAGGAATCCGCAGATATTGCTCTTTACCTGTGCCCCGCAGGCCAGCACCAGATCACTGGTCGACAGCACGAATCTTTCCAGGGGAGCATACGGTCTGTCGCTGTGCACGGTGGCGATAACCCTGGCCCCGGCGAGTTTCCCCACCAGCGGCCCGATGCCGTCCAGCAGATGACTGTGCAGGATCTCGCAGCCGGTGCGTCGCAGATGCCGGATGATGGACAGATAGCTCTTCAGCATCCATATCGATTTATGAGGCGCCTTCCAGACGTGGACCGGCACCCCCAATAAAGCGACGCTCGCCAGAAAGGGACCGCCGCCGAATACCAGGTGAAGCTCGACGGCAAACCGGGGATCGTGCTTCAACACGGCCAGTTCCTCCAGCACCAGTCTCTCCGCCCCTCCGACCATCATCGACGGCAGCAGCACCGCAACTCTCCTCACGGGGTCAGACATCAGTCATACTCCTAATAGATTGGCAGCAGGGAGGCGAGTTGATCAAACCTCGGTCGCGGTTACCCGAGCCTTGTCTGCCAAATTGAAGCCTATCTCTTGGCGGAGCCAGGAGCGGTTGCCGATTTTGCGAGGTAAGCCGTCATTTCCCTGATCATCCCCAGTAACACCAGAGGTTTGGTGAGGTAGTAGATGTATGAGTGCAGAAAGGCGTCCCAGCCGTGTTTCCTCGTCACGATCTGTTTCCATTCAGAGATGACGACCCTGGCCAGATACAGGACCGGATAGGCGGCGAGCAGGAAGATGGCGGTCCGAACCAATCCCGACCAGAACAGCAGAGCTATGATCGCAGCGGCTGCCGCAGCCTGCTTCGGCAAGGCCCAGCTCCATCTCCTGATTTCCGGCGGCACGTTGTCGCAGAGCAGAATCCTGAAGCGCCCCCTGCCGCTGCCGTAGAACCTCATCAGCAGCTGCCGGACGCCGTTGACGCCGTAATCATGCACAGCCATGACCTGGTCCATCAGATAGATCCTGTGCCCGGCATCCCTAAGCCTGATCCCGACATCGGTCTCCTCCGCGGAGGTGAGGCCGCTGTTGTACCCTCCGATATTATCGAGGAGCCTCTTCAGGAAAGTCCCACCTCCGCCCGGAGCGTTTATATAGCCTGCTTCCTTGTTCTTCCAGTCGACGTTCAGCATCCTGGAGATCCAGTTGGTATCGGCATGCCTCTCCGTCACCCTCCCTACCACGGAAGCCATATCCCCGTTGGCCAGCGTTCTTACCGCCTTTTCCAGATAATACGGATCGATGGTCATGTCGCCGTCAACGAAATGGATCACCTGGTGCTGGGACTCGGCGAGCCCGGTGTTGCGGGCCAGCGCCGCGGACGGAGCTGGAGTCGACACCTCAACGACCTTGACCCCCGTCGCCCTGGCAATCTCAGGGGAGCCGTCGCTGGAGCCGGTATCGACGTAGATGATCTCCAGCAGATCTTGCGGGTAATTCATGCGGAGCGCCGACATGATGCACTCTTTTATGTTGCCCGCCTCGTTCCTGCCGATTATCACGATGGATACGGCCGGCAGGGTCTCTGCCGTCAGCATTTCAGCTCTTCCCTGAATACGGCTGCCTTGTCCTTGAGATAGACCAGATAGCCGACAGCGGCGAAGGCCAGTCCCGCCAACCGGGAGCGCTCAGCCGACAGCTCCGTCAAGATCGGCATACTGTTGTGGAGCGCATAACGATAAACGTTCGCCTTGCACTTGAGCCTCTTTGCCAGCGGCAGGGATTTCCTTAACGACATCTCCCTGTTGTACAGAACGGCAGGGCCGGAGCGCGCCAGACCGGCCTTTAGCGAGCGTCTGGTCAGCCCTCCCGGCAAGTACTCCTTGTAGCCCACTATGAAATTGATGAAACGGGTGTCGTATTTCGCCGCGATTCTGTCCCAGACCAGGCTTTCGGGGACGAAGCAGCCGTCGAAGTCGTCGGGAAAGGGAAATCCCCTGAGCACCTCAAGACGGTGCATCCCCATGGTGTCCGCCGGCTTGTCATTGAGGCTTCGGATGGTCAGAAGATTGCGGTCATAAACATCAAGCGGGAAAGGTCTGCCGATCATGGTTCCGTCTTCCCGGCAACAGATCCCCTCGACACTGGAATAGCGCAGTTTCATAGCGTCGGGCATCGCAAGCCAGTGCCGGCTCAGGATTTCAAGCGTATCCGCGACGTACCAATCATCTGAATCTAGGATGGCGAAATATTCACCTCGGGCCAGTGTTACACCCAGGTTGTGCGCAGTGTGCTTCCCGCCGTTCGGCTTGAAAAAGTAGCGGATCGGGAAAAAATTCTCGTCCTGCTGCCACTTTGCTACCAGGGAGGCCGTATCATCGGTCGAACCATCATCGACCACCAGCCACTCGAAATCCTTAAAGCTCTGCTCCCGAAGGCTGAGATAAGTCCTTTCCAGCGTGCGACTTCTGTTATAGGTCGGGGTAAAAACCGTCACCTGAATTCGAGCGTCGCTGTTAGTTGACCCGGTGTTCTCTATGTCGTTAACCATTTTTTCCACCTGCATGTCCAGTTGCCGCTTTGATCATGAAGCTGCCAAGGTCACTGTCATAGCTGCGCTTTTTCAGATCCGCCCGCAACGCGCTTCGAAAGAGGAGATATATCCCGTAGGCAAGGTCCAGAGATCGGATGGCGAGCATCGAGGGAAATCCGTAGTTCTTCCTGAAGTAATAGTATTGGGACGCGTAGAAATAGGACCAGACGACCCTGTTGACTCCCTGGCTCACGGCTTCGTTTCCGCTTCCCTTTGAGCTTTCACCGCCGTAATGGATGATGGCCGCATCGGGGAAATAGGTGACGCGCCGCCCCTTCAGGTGAGCCCGGTGGCAGAAATCGGTTTCCTCGAAGTACATGAAGAAATTCTCGTCCAGCCCGTTCAACTCCCGGTAAAGATCGGAGCGAATCAGCAGGGAACAGCCGCTCATGCGATCCACATCCCTCACTTCACCGTAATCCCAGTAACGCATCCAGCATCGGTTGAAGAGCCGCGATTTCGGGAACATCGAGCCGAGTCCGGAGTAATAACAGAAGCTGTTCCAGAACCCGGGAAAATGGTCACAGTTGTTTTGCCTCTTGCCGTCCCTGCCGATATTGCGCGGGCCACAGACGCCGACCTCGGCGTTCTTATTCAGGAAGCCGATCAGCTTGTCGATCGCCCCCTCGACGACCAGCGTGTCGGAATTTAGCATGAGGAAGTATCTGCCCCGGGCCAGGGCGAAACCCTGATTGTTTGCCCTGGCAAACCCGACATTGTCGCTGTTTTCGATCAGGGTCACTTCGGGATACTTATCCCGCAGCATGCGGCAGGAATCGTCGCGGGATGCGTTGTCGACCACGATGATCTCGTGAGCCGATACCTTCTGCTCCTTGATCGAGGCGAGGCACTCGTCGAGAATCAGGCAGGTGTTGTAGCTGACTATCACGATGGATAGATCCATCGGTTCAGCTCCGTTTCGGGACGGCAGCGGCATTTGGTGTCATGATGATGCTCGACGTCAAACCGAGGAAGACGGCAAAGAGAAACAGGCTGTCACCCACCCTCAGGAACATGTCGAGAGTCGGCATGGTAAAGGTGCCGATGATGAAGTAGCAGGCGACCACGAGATGGTCGCGCAGGCGGAACAGGTCTTTCCAGAGCTTGAGGAGCCCGTACAGAAGCCACAGGAAACCGACCAGCCCTGCCTGCACCAGAA
This sequence comes from Geobacter sp., assembly GCA_003499925.1. GTDB lineage: Bacteria > Desulfobacterota > Desulfuromonadia > Geobacterales > Geobacteraceae > Geomonas. The sequence goes on along the minus strand of DNRQ01000038.1, from coordinate 43,404 downwards.
AATGGACGATCCCGATATCGCTCAGGTGAATCCCCAGGTATTTCTGAAGATTTCGCTCCTGGTTTCCCTGCCAGTTGAAATTCTGCAGACCTCGGCCGACCACCGGGGCCTTCTGCATCTGCTTCCAGTAAAGGTCGTAGCCGTTCAGGCGTGCCTGCAGGCTTCCCCCGTAGCTCCCGCCGCGCCCGTGCAGGTCCACCCGGGTTCTCTTTACGAAATCCACGCCGCTCAAATCGAGTTCGGGAAGCGTCAACCAGAGACCGAAGCAAAAAGCGGTGAAGACGACATAGGCGGAGAGCCGCAAAATGGTGAGCTTTTTGGAGAGGACATAGACGACAAACATGCTGGCAAAGATGGCGGCAATGAAGCCGCGCGTCTGCTGAACTACGATGACCTCGGCGAACAGGGCCGCCGAGGCGAACAGATACCACAAGCGCGAGCTGTTGCTGAATCTGGCAAAGGCCATCACTGACGAGGCGGCAATGACGTACTGCCCTATGGTGATGCGAAGTTTTCCCGGTTCCTCGGTCAGCATGTGCTCCGGTGCCGCCGGGAAAGGGTTGACTGCGCCGTGGGTCAGGTAGCAGACGCTGGCCAAAGCGGCCACCAGAAGACTCATGGCGATGAAATACCAGGCGAACTTTTCCAGATTGATCTGCCGGCCAGCGAGCAGAAAATAGACCAGGACCAGCGGAATGAACTTGGCGGCCTTGATGCCGAGGGCGATCCCCTGACCGTAGCTCCAGGCAACAGCGATCCCCATCACCGAGATGGCAAGAAAGGAGATGATCCACCAACCGTACCGCCCCATGGCGAGCTTCCCGGTGAGCAGGCCTTCGAACAGCAGGACGAAGACAATAGGCAGAAGCAGATACTTGTATCCGACCGAGGCCGGGAGCACGAAGAAGAACTCGAAATTGATCAGTATGAGAAGACACAGGAACAGTTCCAGATACCGGCGGTACAGAAACCAGCTGAAACCGAGTATCACCAGGGATATGCAGGAAAGAACGGAAAAAATCATCGGCTGATCACCACTGTGTTTCTAAGATACAGGTAAACCACCCCGGAACAGATAAGCGCGGCAGCGGATACTCCGGTTACCACGGAAGCCAAAGGCCAAGGCATCAGCGAGCGTATGGAAGACATAACAACCAGCAAAGCCACTCCCGTGGCAAACCAGACAATCCCGGAGCCCCTGACGTAGTTGGAGAAGCGCATCTGTACGATGCGAAGCGTCTTCAGCACGGCGTACCAGTTATTGGTAAGGATCTGCGCCATCATGGTACCGAGCGCAACCCCCAACAGTCCGAGCAGCTGGATCCCGATCCAGGTAAAGGCGAGATTGAGTATCCCGGAGATGACCGACATTTTCCCCCAGGTCGGGTCGGACTGCGCGCTCAAACCGAAACGGGCGAAGATGACGTGGTGATTTTCCAGGGTCAGCATGATGCAGAAAACCCAAAGAACCCCCCACCCGACGAAATGCCCCGGGCCGAGCCACAACTGAAGGATGTAATCCCCGAAAACGGCCAGCAAGGCGACGCCGGCGACCTGGATCATCATCCCCACCGTGGTATTGAGCATGAGCATGACGTGAATGCCGGAGAAGTCCCGTGCGGCGCTTCTCCTGGAAATGAAAGGGACGCAGATTCCAGCAGCGGTTGAGGCAAAGACGAAGACGACCTGCACCAGGCGATACGCCGCCGCATAGTCGGGGAGTGCCGAGGTCCCAAGAAATTTCGCGATGAAATACTGGTCGGTATTGAGAACGAAGAAGGCTCCCAAAGTGACCAGAAACATATCCATGGCGGGCCGGAGGTGCGGCTTCACATCGTGCCAGGCGACCTTCACCCCGGCCCTGAAGCGGCTGTCGACGCGACTTCTGACCAAAAGCCAGAGGCAGAGCGCATTCAGGAGATTGCGCCCGAGCACGGTAACGGTCAGGGCAAGGATCCCCCCCTCAAGGAAGCGAAGCACGACGAAATAGCCGATAAGTGTCGCCAACTGGACCGAGGTCTGGCTCCAGTTTTGCCAGCCTACCTCGCCATGGCTGTTGAGGACGGTTTCCAGATACCTGGAGCGGCAGGCAACCGCCTGGGACAGACAAAAGACCGACCAGGCCTCAAGGGAAGCAGGGAGGAGTTCCGCAGGGAGTTTGAGTCCCCAGATGAAGAGCCCGCCGGTCAGCAGCATGCCGCAGAACAGCACAGGCGCCGTCAGCGCTGCGACGTAGCGCGACAGACTGAAATAATATGAAGAACCGGCATGGTTGGGGCTACCTTCCCGGTCCCCCTTCCCCAGTTCGAAGGAGAGCTGACGCCCGATAACAGGCGAGAATCCGAGATCCGCCAGGTTGACGAAGAAACCGGTTCCCAGCATGAACATCCAGACGCCCAACTCTTCTTTCGGCAGATACCTGAAAAAAAGGGGCATGGTGAAAATGCCAAGGAGCAGGGAGACCACTTGCGCGCCCCATCCCGACAAGACGCCGAACAGGATCTTGTTTCGCAACGCGCCGCCGCTTTTCTGTTTAGTTTGCTGCATGATCCCCTTGGCGACAACCCGGCCGGCTCTGCGTCGTGCCGGAGAGCCGGGCAATTACGCGGTGGCGAGCGATCCGTCTGCAGCTCGTGACCAGGTGACGAAAGATAGCACCCCATCATTTTGATGCTGTTTCATTTGTGTCACGATTGCATTTCGTACCTTTTTTGTGAGGCCCGGGATGGGGCATGCCGAGATGGAACCATCAATGAAGGCGGGAGGTTCAGGCAGAGGTGAACGGTCCGGTGGCGAGCTTTTCCTCCCACTCAAGGGCCGTCTTGACGATGAACTCCAGGTCGTCGTGGCGCGGCGACCAGCCGGTCAGGGTTCTCAGCCGCGAGCTGTCGGCAACAAGCGCGGGGGGATCGCCGGCACGGCGGTAGGTCTCCTCGACCGGAAAATTCACCCCGGAAACGCGGCGCACCATCTCCACGACCGGTCTCAATTCCCCAGCAGCTTCCGGATCTCGTCCTTTCCTCTGGCGCCCGCGAGCATCTTGCCGCTGGCAAAGGCAAGGGTCGGCGTCACGCCGATGCCGAGTTTGACGCCGAGCTTTTTCATCTCTACCCCCACCCCGCCGGCACATTCCGACCTGGGGACCTCCTTCTTCTCGTAACTTCTTTCCAGCATGGCAAGCGCCGCTTTCTGATCGCTCCTGGATGCGCAGACGATGGATTCGGTCTTCCACAGGGCATCGGGGTGGATGTCCAGCGGGATCAGCATGATGTAGACCTTGAGTTCCGGCTCCTCCCGGATCAGTTCCCGGACCGTGTCGTGCAGGGTGGAACAGTAAGGGCACTCGGGATCGCTGAAGATGTACAGCACCTTGCTCCCCTTGGGGTTCCCCGCGATCAGGGCGTTCTCCAGGGGGATCTCCGACGGATTGATGGTCGCTGTCTCCTCCATCCTTTCACGGGTAAGGTCGCGCTTGTTCCTGATATCGAAGAGCTGCCCTGCCAACAGGTAGTTCTTGGAGAAGTCGAGGTAGGCGACGTGAACCTGCCCGTCCTTTTTGAGGGTCACCTGGTACAGGCTTCGCGCCGGCGCTGGGGAGACATCCTCCACCACCACCCCCGGATCGATGTTCTTGAAGATCTCCCTGACCTCGTTCAGGGTCACCTTGTGACAGGCGGTGCAGTCGCCGGAGCACCCTTCCGCACCCGTGCCGAAAGCGAAGGCGGGCGCCGCACAGATCAGCAGGATCAGCATCAGAAAAAGTACTCGCATAGGTCAAGCTCCTTTAAACCGGAAAACATTTCGCCACAAAAAGGCGCAAAAGGCGCAAAAAGAATCTGAACAATCCGACCCGACTGGGGCACATCTCGTTCCGGCACATCTCGTTCCCAAGCTCCAGCTTGGGAACGTAAGACTCGCAGACCTCCGCTTCACCAATATGCAAAGCTGGAGCTTTGCCGGTTATTGCGTTCCCAAGCTGGAGCTTGGGAACGAGGAAATTGGGAGAGGAAAAAGACAGATTCGCCTTTTTTTGCGTATTTTGTGCCTTTTTGTGGCAAAAGAACTGCCTTACCGGAGTTCGTCCTCGTTCAAAAGGAGCTCCACCTTGGCCGAAGCACGCAGCTTCTTCACGAAAGGCGCCAACGCCTTCAGCTCCTTTTGCCTGACCAGATCCTGGCGGATCTTTTTCCTGACGCTCTCCAAAGGTAGCTGCGTGACCGGCCGCAGCTCGGTCAGCTTCAGCAGGTGCAGGCCATACTTGTCCTCGACGACTCCGCTCACCTCGCCTGGCTTCAATGCGCGCGCCTCATCCTCCATCCGCCTGGAGAGCTCCCCGGACAGGAAATAGCCCAGGTCTCCCCCGCTTTTAGCGCTGTAGCAGTCGGAATCTTCCCGCGCCAGCGCCGCGAAATCCGCACCCTCGGAAAGCCGGGTCCTAAGCGCCTCGATCCTGCTGCGTCCCTCGTCCTTCCTCGCGGAGTCCCGGGCGGGATCGACCTTGACCAGAATGTGGGAAAGCCTCAGACGCAGCGGCTCCCTGAACTCGTCCCGGTGCTCCCGGTAGTAAGATTCCACCTCTTGATCGGATACCTCGGCATCCTTGGAGAAATTGCCCTCCAGGAATTTCTCTATGACCAGGCTCCGCTCAAGATGCGCCTCGAGGGTGCCGGAGTTAAGCCCCATGCCGTGCAGGGTGCTCTCCAGGTTGATTTTGCCGTCGGCGATCCGGGCCATCTTCCCGGCGACCTCGACGGCCGGGACCGTGACTCCTGTCTTTACCGCCTCCTGGTAGAGCAGTTCGCGGACGATCAGGTTCTCCAGCACCTGCTTCTTGTTGGCGGCGGCCGCGATCCCGTTCCCCCTGACACTGAGCCGCTCCACCCGCTGCAACTCGCCGTCGAAGGCCTCGCCGGTGATCAGCGCACCGTTCACCAGGGCCGCCCGTCGCGCCGAGGGTGGATCAGCGGCGGCGGCCGGCGCCGCAAAAGGGAGCGCGCAGAGCCAGGCGGCGCAAAAAAGGGGGATCACTCTCCATGGCAGGCGCATGCCGTTTCCTCTCTGAACCGGGTACCGGTTAGAACTTGGCATTCAGGTTGAACTGGAATACATCGATGGCCAGCGGCGGCCCGGAGATCTCGTTGGTGGTGAGCCAGCGGGTCGAAAGCCAGGTGTTCTTGGCGACGCCGAGCTCTCCGCCGACGATCCACCCCTTGGCGTTGGTCCCCCCCAGGTGGAAATCGGACTCGGTAAAGGCATCGATCACCGCATCCGCCTCCAGGTGCTTGTAGTTCAGCAGTACCCTCCAAAGGCCCGCAGCCCGCGTCTCGGGATAGCCGACGCCGATGCCGAACTGGTACCCCTCGGTCTCCCTCTTCACATCGTGACCGGTCAGGCTGTTGACCCAGGCGCTGTCGTAGCCGATGTTCCTGACGTAATCGGCGACCAGCACCACGCGCAGCGGATCCCAGTAACCGAGGTCCAGGGAGCCGCCGAAGTTGAGCTCGCGGTACTCGGCGGCATAGGCGGTCTTGATCGCGGTGCCCGGATCGATGTCGAAAAGCGTATTCCCCTTCTGCTGGAACTGGGGGGCGGTCCAATCCTTTTCGTTCGGCCTGGAGGGAGCGTTGGCCGCACCGGTGACGTTCTCGAAGTCGTAGAAGGCGGCGGCGACGGTGGCGGTGATTTTCTCCATGTTGCGGTACTGCAGGCCGAGCTGTCCCGCGAAGAGCCATTTGTCATGGCCGGAGAGCTCGATCTCCTGGATCGGGAAGGCACCCCCGGTCAGGAACATGCCGACGGTCGGGGAGAGCTGCGGCCTGTAGGAGAAGGCGGCGCCGTCGAAGTTGACATCCGGATCCCAGACCAGGTCGCTCCCGAACCACGGGTTTGCGAAGCGTCCGCCCCAAAGGGTCAGGTCGGCGAGCGGGCTCCACTTCAGGTAAGCCAGATCGAGGAGGAAGTTCTTCTTGTTGAGCGTGTCTCCCAGGGTCGCGTTGGTGGAGACCGGGTTGGTCGTGTTGCCGGTTGCCAGGCCGATGCCGGCGTCGACCTCGTCGTTCACCTTGGCCGTGACGGCGAGCCTCGCCCTGATGCGGAGCTGATGCCGGTCGATGCTGCTGTTGTACAGTTCGGTCGGCTTGTCCGGCTTCACGAAAATGCCGTTGCCGGCGTCGAGGCCGCCGCCGTCGCCGTCGAAGAAATCGGCCTGATAGCGCAGTCGGAAGTCACCGCCGATCTTGATGCGGGTCGCCCATTCCGGGACCGGTACGATCTTCGCGGTAACCTGCCTGTCGAGCTCCTCGCGCAGGCTGCTGTCGATATCGTTGGTGAGCCGTTCCAGGGCGAGCTTTTTGGCAAGGCGCAGCTTGATGCGCTCCGCCTCGTCACCGGTCAAAAGCCCCTGCAGCACCAGCTGGTCGATGTCGGCCAGCAGCCCCTCCTTGGGGAGGGTGGTCCTGTGGTACTCGATCTCCTCGTCCGGCGCAGCTATCACGTCATCTTCCGCGCCGGGACTCCACTTCCTGCCGATCCGCTCGGCAATCTGCTCCGCCTCGTCGGCTCCCAACACCCCCTGTTTCACGAAGATCAGGTTCAGTTTGGCCCTCAGCATGTCCGCTTCCGACGCCGAAAACCTGGCCGGCGTACGGGGCTTGCTTGCCGGCGCCGCAGCATCGGCTGCCGCGGCGTCTTTCCGGGGCAGGGCCGCCTGCTGGCGGATCAGGGCGGCCTCCTCCCTGGAGATCAACCCCTTTTTCAGCAACAGATCCATCACGGCTTCGACAGCGCCGGGCGAGGCGTCATCCGCGGCGGCGCAGTCCAGGGCGCCGGCCAGCAGTGAAACGAACATCAGGGACAGGACGACAAAGTTGCGCATAATCAATCTCTCTTCTCCATTTTGGCGGGTTGAACTACCCCTGTGTGGTTATCCTGAGCGTCATGCCGGACGGCATCCCTGCCGGAGGCGGCTCGCTCAACTTGAGCCCCTTCAGGGCGGTCCGGAAGGCGGCGTCCAGCCTGTCGATCCCCGAGGAGCCGACGATGGCGAACGCCAGCACGGTCCCCTCCGGCGACAGGGTGAGCTTGACCAGGGTCTGCTGCTTTCCCTTGGGGCGCCCGCCGCTTTGATCCAGCACCTTCTTGACCATCTTCTCGATGTCGCCTTGCATCTTGTGCGAGTAACCGCTGTACTTGGAGAGCAGCGAGAGCCTGGAGAGGCCGTTTCCTCCCTGCCCTCCGCCGTCGCCCAGGGTGATGGCGCGCCCACCCTTCTTGGCCCCCAGGCCGAAGGCGTTGTCCCCCGCCCCCCCTTCCCCGTCCACGGAGAGGTTCTCCCCCGGGGGGGGAGAATCGTCGGCGGAGTTGTCCTGGGGCTGGTCCCGGGGCGACGGCGCCTCGGTCGGCGCCTCCATGGTCTGCTTGGGGAGTTCCCTGGGCACCACCTCGGGAGGCTTCTCCTTCACCTCGGGCGGCGGGGGCTTGATCAGCGTGATGACCTGGATCTGCTTCTTGGGTGCCGAACCGCCGTCCATCAGCACCGTCTTGGCCAGAAACCCGATCAGCAGCGCGAAGACCGCGAGCACCAGCGTCGGGACCAGCCACGACTTTTTTTCCTGCTTCCTTGTTTTCTTTACCGCCATGCCGTAAACTCCGGGGGTGCCCGGGTGCTCCGCACCCTATTTAACCAGTTTCTGCGTCACCAGGCCGAGCTGGGTGATATCCAGCTTCTGCAGCAGGTCGAGCACATCGATCACCGCCTTGTAGGAAATCTTCTCGTCGCCGCGCACCAGGACCGGGAGGCCGGGATCGGCCGCCTTGAGCTGGGCAAGCCGCGCCTCCAGCTCTGAGAGGGTGACCGGAAAGCTGTCCAGGTAGATGGTCCCCTCCGCGGTGATGGTGATCGCCTTGGTGGTCGGCTTGATCTTGCTCACCGCGGCGCTCGCCTTGGGGAGGTTGACGCTGATCCCCTGGACCGAGGCCGTGACCACGAGCATGAACACGACCAGGAGGTTCCAGGCAAGATCGAGCATGGGGACGACGTTGATCTCTACGATGTCATCATGGTCATCCGCCGGCGCCTTCATGCCTCCTCCCCGTGGAACCCTTCCACCCTGAGGCAGTACTCCTCGATGAAGTGATGGGTCTCGCTGTTCAGATGCTTTATCTGCACACCCAGGAAGGCGTAGGCGAAGAGTGCCGGTATGGCGACCAGCAAGCCGAACAGGGTGCAGGCGAGGGCCGAGGCGACCCCCGGGGCGATGGCGGACAGGTTGGCCTCGCCCGCCTCGGCAAGGCTCGCGAAGGTGTTCATGACCCCCCACACGGTCCCCAGGAGCCCCCAGAAAGGACCGCCCGAGATGCTCAGGGTAAGGACGATCAGGCCGGCCTGGACCTTGGCGGCCTCCTCGGAACTGGCGCGCTCCAGGGCGGCGCGGAAGATGTTCAGCCCCGAGCGCGTGATGGCCACCTCCTCGTCCTTCACGTTCTGCTTCTCTGCCCAGTGATGGATCTGCTCGTGCCCCGCCCGGTAGATCCTGAGTAGGCTGGATTCCTCCAGGTCGTCGCTCTCGGTGTCGAGATCGAGCGGGTCGTGCACGCCGTTGAAGCTCTCCAGGAAGGCCTGGTTGCGCCTTCTGTTCTTCTGCAGGTAACCGTACTTCCTGATGAAGACCAGGGTCGCCATGATCAGCATCAGGGTGCACAGTATGATGATGATCCAGCCGTCCAGGGTGACGCTCTTCGCCGTCGCCTTGATGAGACGGAGGGTGTGGTTCTCCTCGCCCTTGTTCCCCTCCTCCTGCTGGCAGGAGTAGAGCTTGCCGTCCTGGCTCTGGCTGGCGAAGCCGGCCGCGATGAAGCCGGCGGGGCGCGCCAGGGCCGAGAGCTCGACCTCGTCCAGGTCGCCGGCGAAGACGTTCCCCCCCGCCATGGAGCCGCCGAAGGCGATCTCGCCCCCCGGGGTGGGGACCACCGATTGCAGGTTCAGCGCGGCGATCTCCTTGCCGTCCAGGTAGACCGCGCCGATCTGCCTCTCGGAGTCGGCCGTCACCGCGACGTGGTGCCAGCTCTTCAGGGTGAGCGCCCCCTTCTTCTCGCTGGTCACCGGAGCCTTGCCGGCCGCCCCGATGCGCAGGTACGGCTTGTCCTGGTCGATCCCGACCACGATCTGCTGTCCCCCGTCCATGAAGGAGAGGAGGTGGGCGTCGTTTTGCGGCTGCTCGATGCGCACCCAGCAGGAGAAGGTGAGTCCCTTGGCGAAGTTGAGCGAGGCCGCCGGCTGCACCACGATCTTTTCGCCGGCCCGCTTGAAGCTGTAGCCTTCGCCGATCACCGAAGGGACCGCGTGGCTCCCGGAAAATGCCGCGGCGTTGTTGGCGTAGGCGGTGGCGTCCTTGGGGCCGTTGTCGGCCTCGCCGAGATGAAAGACCAGCACCTGGCCGGTGTCGTAGCTGCCGCCCGGGTCGGACGCCGCGGGGGCCGCTTCGTTTCCGTAGTAGACCCAGAGCGAATCGGCGCTGCCGCCCCCCGCCAGTTGGGGGACCTTGACCCAGACCAGGGCGATCTCAAGCTTCGGGTCGAACTTCTCGACATGGAATTTCAGGGGCGACTTGTCGTCGCCGCCGATGAAGCGCAGGTCCGAGCCGTCCTTCTTGGCGCTGGAGAAGTTGAAGTTGCCGGAATGAAGCCTGACCAGCACCGGCAGCTCCGTCAGGTTCTCCTTGATCCCCGCCCCCTTGTCCGAGAGGTCGAAGGCGATCTTGCGCCGCGCCGTCCATTTCTCGTCCCACCAGGCCTCGGCCTTAACGGCGCCGAGCACCAAGGTCATGAGCAGAACCGCTCCCGCCACCCTCGCCAGCCTTCTCGTCCAATCGTGTACCATGCAACTCCTCCGATCTCATTTTGGCTCCGTTTCCCGCCAGAGCCGCGCGCGGGAGCACCCTGTTAAAAATTGGGACTCTAAACCACTTTTGTTACAACCAGCAGACAGCCGACTAAAGTTTAGGCAAAGCCCGTCCCGGTCTCGGCTGCCGCCCCTCGCAGAGTGGAGGGAGTGCTACTTCTTCTCCTGCTTCTTCGCTTTATCCCGGTCGCCCTTCCCCTCCCCCTCCGTGGCGGGAGCCTGGCCGTCGTCGTCGAAGCTGATGATCCTGAGGTCGAGCCACTTGGAGAGGAAGTCGTCCACCGCGGCCGTCTGCTGGGCGTTTCGCTCCTTGGCCGCGCCGACCGACGAGGATTGCTCGATCATCTTGCCGGAGTCGGCCAGGCTGCTGTTCCCTCCCAGGGCCCCCAGGCTGATCGAGTTGTCCGATCCGGTCGGCACGCCGACCGACCCGGCCGAGAAGCTGATGTTCTTGGCGTTCAGCACCTGGGTCGCCCCCAGAATAAGCTTGCCCCCGGCGATCCCGGCCTCGCCGGCGTCGATGGCGCCACTCGGCGCATAGGCGTGGATGTCACCGGGTTCGGGCGCCTGCAGGGGACCCGAGGAACCGTCCGGATCATAGGTAAGGGCGCGCAGTCCGCTGCCTACTGCGGGGACCTTGAAGATGATGGCGACGATATTGCCGTTCTCATCGTATTTGTAGTCGTTTTGTCCAGCGGAGCTGACCGTGGTCTTGGAGCCGCGACCCGCATTGATGTCCCCCTGGTCGCTCCAGATGACCATGTTGCCCCCCATGAAGGTCATCACCCGCGACTCGTTGACGTTGATATCGTTCCCGGTAAAGATGTTAATCCCGCCGCCGAAGGTGGAGTTGATACCGGTATTGGCCCGGAGCTTGGTGGGATCCTGCAGTGCCGTCTTACCGACATTGAGGTCGCCACGGGTCATGATGTACATGTCTCCCTTGCCGGAGCTGATTTCCGAATCGACCATGGTAAGGCTGCCGTCTCCCCCGGGCTCCTCCGGCTCGACAAAATAGGTCTTGATCGCAGCGCGGGCGGCATCGACTTCTATCTTGGCCTCGTCGTCCTTTCCGGCTGCCTTGAGCTCGGAATAACGCGACCCTTTCTCATCCAGCGTCTTGAAAAATGCAGTCGCCTTGGTGGCTTCTGCACCGGCTTCCAGGCTCTTTGCTCCGGCGGCGACGATGATGGTGCTGTCGGTAGCACCGCCGCTGAATCCACGATTCATCAGGTTCCCTATCGACTGGATGCCGCGGGAATCGCCAAGGTTGATGCTTTCGCCTGCCTGAACCAGCAGAGTTCCCGGCCCCCCGATGACGATCTCGGGATAAGCGGTGGAATACGACAGATTACCGCTGAGATCGACCTTGGTTGCCGTGGTGCCGGTTATGCCCTGATCGATGCTCCCTGCGGCCGAAACCATCGTCACGCTATCCGGGGAGTTATTCTGCCCGATGAGATCGAGCCGGCGGATGTCGTTGCCTGCTGTGATGCGGGCATGCTTGTTCAACACCAGGCGGATGTTGTTGATATCGTTTCCCGCCGCGACAAGCACGGGCTCGCTGTCCTTCAGGTGGTTCACTTGGGCATGCGCCGTTAAGGAGTCGGTTGGCACGCTCTCGGAGAGCAGTTTTTTCGAATGTTCGGTGCCTACGTCTAGCTGGCGTCCGTAGAAATCGCCTATCGCATCCACGTCGTTCATCGTGACCGAGTTGGGCGATGTGCTACCGGAGCCATTGATATTGCCGATGGCGGACAGCGACAGATTTCCCGACTCCGAGGGTGCCAGTGAAAAAGTGCTGCCAATGTTCAGGTTCCCGGCGGCCGCCATTGAGAAGGTGGCGGGAAGGATGCTCTTGCGATCAGCCAGAAAGCTGTTCTGTGCCACCGTCAAATTCGTGTATCCGGCATAATTGTCGGTGCCGTAAAAGGTTGCATTGCCGGCCAGCGAGGTTATTGAGGCCGCGGAATGCTGGTCATAGGTGAGGTTCCAGTATCTCTTGTTATTAGAGCCCCAGAAAATACGGTCCCTACTGTTGTCCGGGTTGAGTACCGCGCCGAGATTCACATCCCCTTGGGCGACCACCTTCACCTGCGACGCGGCCATTTCGATGATTGATCGGTACGTTGGGTTGCCCGGATCGTCCTTGCCGAAACCGCCGCCGCTGGTCAAGTTCGCCGTGCCGTTCATGACGCGGAATCGGCCGATCATCTCCCCACCGCTTTTGACCTCCAGGTCCCCCTTGCCGAAAGCTCCGACCTGGGTCAGCAAAGAGCCACCGGTGCGCACCGAGATATCCCCGTCTCCCATGGTGGCGATCCCCACGGTAACCGGGATTTCCACAGCACTGGTGATGCTGCTTTCCTTGCCGCCAAATCCGGCGGCCAGATACCAGGGGTTGCTGGTTTTTGCCACTAGGGGTACCGTCGGGTCGATATAGGCGCCGTCCCAGCCGTTGTCTGCGCTCAAATTGCCTTGCACCGATCCCGCCAGATCCAGAGCTATGCTGCCGCCATTTTGGTAAGTCCAGTAGCTGGTCGTGCCGGCAGCCACGAATCTGCCGGTTCCGGGCATGGTCTCGACCTGCGTCAAGTTTCCGTTAGCGTCGTATTTGTCGTATTCGCCGGTGGTGCGGATGGCGCCGCTGCTGTTGGCATCCGACCCCAGGTCGAGATTCCCGCCCCCCCTGATGTCGATGTCGCCCAGCGCGGTCTGGATGGCGCTGCCCGCGGCCTTCAGGTTCAGGTCGTTCCCCGCCTGTCCCCGGATGCCCCCGCCGTAACTCCCCAAGTTGTATCTCATCGCGCTGTTGATCATGTAGCCCGGGCCGTTGCCAGCGGACCAGCCGGAGAGAGTCACGTCTTTGCCGGCTGCGAAGGCAATCGGAGCATTTTCGCTGTACACCGCTTTGCCAAGGGCAATTTTGAGCTCTCCGGTCCCGGCCGCGAGGGAAGATCCGTTTGCGACAGCCCTATAATTGGCAGCGGTTGCAGCCCCCCCCGCGATCAGGTTGATCCCCCAGGAGTCTTGCATGGTCGTGCTGTGGAGTCCCCCCATGGCAGTCGGGGCGTCGATGAGATGCTGATTTATGAGCAGGTTTTTGCCGGCCCGAAGCGTCACTACTCCTGCTTCGCCGCCAGGCCGCAACTGGGAAAGATCCCATGCCTTGTCCAGGGTCAGATCGGCACCCGCTGCACTTGCCAGCTCTATCCCGGCCTGCAGGCGGTTTGGTGACGCGTCGCCGAACAGGCGGGTCCTAATGGCGCTGCCATTCTTCATGAAGTTGTCGGCGTCAGCCAGATAGCGGTCGGCAGCGCCGATGTCGGTGACCCCCCGGTAGCTTCGCGCCGCCTCCACGGAAACGCGCGAAGCACCGGTGACCGCGTCGGCCGGAAGAGAAGCGATATTCACATCGTTTCCCCCCATCTGATAGGCGCGCAGCGATACGCTGCCACCTGTTGCACCAGCTCCGCCGGAAACCTCGATCCCTGCCCCGCCCTGAACCCGAAGGGCGTAATTGCCCGCTATCTTGTCGGCCGCCAGGGTACTGAGAGAAACCGTGCCGCCATTCGCGCCGGCGCTACCCTTGGCGGAGATGGCCGACCCGGCTTCCAGGGTCAGGGCAGTCCCGGCGTACAGTTCCACCCGGCCACCCGTGTCGCCTGCCTTCACGCCGTCGGCTTTGATCTTGCCGTGCAGGTCGATTGCGCCGGCATCGGCCGCCACCACGATCTCCCGACCGGCCAGGGTGCTGCCGACTGCCAGAGAGAGGTCGCCGGCGCGGGATCGGATATTGATCAGATCGTTGAGGCCGCCTTGGGACAGGGCTTTGCTCAACCCGTCCAGCCCGCCCGAGCCGTCCAGCGTGGCGCTGTCGATGGTGAACGAGCCCCCCTTTCCGTTGCCGGCCGATCCCTTGACGGCGCCGGCCATGGTGACGCCTTCGGCAGCGGCCGAAAGCGTTATGGCCCCGGCGTCACCCCGGTCCGATGCCGACACGTCGAGCGTGCTCCCCCGGGCCAGGTCGATTTTTCCTGTTGAACTGTGAACCGCGATCCGGCCGCCCGAGGCATACTGGTAGACGCCGGACTGCATAGGAGCCGGGCTCTTGCTCCCCTTGGCCAGGATGCTTGTCTTGTCGGTGATGACGATGTCGCCTGTGGCGGTGAGATCCAGCTGGCCGGAGGCCACATCCAGGACCGTTTGCTTCCTGCCGGTTGCATTGCCGTTCGTATCGCCCACGGTGATCGATGCGCCCAGGATCTCCAGGGAACCGCCAGGGGTGCTGGTAGCGCCTGCGGCGCGGCCATTGCCCACGATGCGGACTTGGCCGCTGCGCGCATCCAGAGTAATATCGGCAGCGGTATAGGGGATGGACACGTCGGCCGGGTTGGCTGGATCTGCGTCATATCTGTCGAAGGACGTCGTCACCCTGGCGGCTGACAGGGTCAGATCGCCCGGGGTCTTGATGGTTCCGGCGCCTTTCAAGGTCAGGTCGTTGCTGCTGTTCAGCGCCACCGATCCGAACTCGTCGAAGACGATGTTCCCCTTGGTTCCCAGCAGGCGCGGGGCCACCACGATCTCCGAGGCGGTCAGGGAGAGCGAGGCGGTGGCATCGGCGGATAGCGTTGCCGTCTGGGATGCGGTGCCTGAGTTGAGCAGTGTCAGTCGGTTTGCTGCCGTAAGAGAGACCTCGGCGCCGGTGGAGCCGAGGTACTTGGCGGCGTCCAGGGTCAGGGAGCCTGCCGTTTCCAGATCGAGGTCCCTCAGAAATTCCATGTCGCTGCGGCTGACCAGCGTCAGGTCGGTATAATTCTCGAAATCGTTCAGGAGGGTGTCGGTCAGGTACAGCGCACCGGCGCCCCGGGTGGCGTCGTGGCCTGCGAACACGATCCTGTCGGCGGTCAGAGACATGGAGCCGTTGTCGGCCGACATCTCGCCATTGAGCAAGGTACCGCCGACGTCCAGGCGGATACCGTTTTTGGCGCGCAGCTCTCCGTTTTTCTCAACAACGAAGGTACCGGAGGGGGTGACCACGGAAGCGGTGCCGCCGGAATTGTTCCCGCCCAGCGCCCGGACCGACCCGCCTCCTTCAATGGTGACCGCCTCATGGGCTGAGAGCGTCAGGGAAGGCGCCATCAGACCGGCCCCGGTCTGCACCGTGACCGTTTCGGTGCTCTGCCTGTCCCCCAGCCTGATATCCTTGATATCCCGGCTGGAGAGCATGGCCGCCGTCAATTGCAGCGTAGTGTCGGGCAGTGCACTGCCGAAATCGAAACCTGGATCCAGGGTGTCTGCTGTCTCCCTTATCAGCACGTTCTTCGCGCTGAAGGAGAGCATGCCGCCGCTGAAGCCGGTCAGCGGATGCTCAGTCAGGGTACCGGCATAGGCCGCGCCCCCTGTGGCCTGGAGGGTAAAATTGCCTCCGTTTGCGGCTGTGAAGCGTTTCTCGGTGAAATCCCCTTCCTCCAGGACGTCGGTGGCGCTACGGATGCTGTACCCGGTACGCAGCCGTGAAGTGATAGAGGTATCGGTGACGGTTTCATAACCGGCCACCACCTGGTACCCCTGCGTCGAGAGCGCCTTCTGGCCTGCGGTCAGGTTCAGCTTGGTCTTTTCCAGGACCAAGGCTCCCGGCAGGAAGGCGTACTCCGCCGGAAGCACGGAATAGACCCCGGCCTTGAGCCCGTATTCCGGGGCAGCATCCAGATAGATCGCCTTTCCGGGCAGCCTTACGGAATTGTCGGCCAGGATCACATAACGGCCGTCAGTGGTAAGGGGGTTGACCGAGCCGGGAAGGCCCGATTGAAACAGCGTGGTGTAAACCGATCCGCCGCCGGAGACATCCTGGGTAGCCCCCTCGCGCACGATCACCTCATTGCCGGCCAGAGTGATCGATTTCTGCGGAGCCTCGGTTACCTCGTCTCCCTTGTTGGAATCGTTTATGTACTTGGTGGTCCAGGTGGAGCCATCGTAACTGCCATAGGAGACTGCGGCAGAGCCGGCGGTTGTGATGCTGCTTCCTTCCGCCAGGTAGACCCTCCCCTCGGCGCCGGCGTCCAGGGTGATGTTGCCCATTGGCGCCGCCAGGATACCGCGATGCTCGATCCCCCCCTCAGCGAGGATAGTGAGGCTCCCGCCGGCCGAGTAGAGCGGGGTGGTGTCAGGCGTCGCTGCGGGCAGAATCGATGTCTTGCCTTTCGAGGTGATGGTGAACTCTGTCATGCTGGTGGGATAGACGCGGGCCGCCTCCATGGCCAGGTTGCCCGTCACTCCAAGGGAGCCTTGCCATGATGTGGTCTGTCCGACGGTGTAGGCCCGGTCCGTCAGGCGCAGGTCGTGGTCTGCCCGCAGGGTGACATCCTGGAAGCCATCCATGAGCACGCTTCCCTGCAGGTCGAGGTAGCCGCCGCCCAGGGTCACACGTCCCGTGCCGTTATCGGCAACTAACGGAGAGGTCGCAGGTAGCGAGGTATTTTTCAGGGTGACCCAGGGGGCCAACAAGGTTACGTTCCCACCGGCCGCAGCTGCGATTCTCTGGGCATCCAGAGTCAGGCTCCGGCCTACCGTTGCATCCAGACGCACGGGGAAAAGGATCGATCCGGTCGGGCTGGCAAAGCTCAGAGCATCGAAACCGCTGTTCAGGTAGAGGTCAAAATCCGCCTGGTTTATCTGTAGATCATTGGCCGACTTCACCACCTTCAGGGAAGCGCCGCGCACGCCATCCAGCTTCCCCTTGCCGCTTAGTTCCCCCTCCAATGTCAGGGTGTTCACGTAGCTGAGATTGAGGGTGCCCGGGTCGCCGGCGACCGCGACCATCACCGGAACTCCGTCGGCGCCGGCCACCAATTGCTCCGCGGGTGCAGAACCAGATACATCCACCTTGGAGCCCGCCTCAAGGAGAATTCCTCCGGTAGACGAGGTGGACTCCAGGGTGACGCTCCCTCCCGCCTGGGGCGAATAACCGGCAGGCAGGCCGGCTACCGTCGTGGAAAGCTCCCTGTTGAAGCCTCCCGCGAGGATCGCGCCGCCGTTTTTCAGGGTCAACTCTGCTTGGGTTGCCTTGACGCTCACAGTTGCGCCCAAGGCCGTGAGGGTTCCGGCGATCTCCACTGCAGGCGCGTTGAGGGAAATAGTTCCCCCCGGCGCGACTTTGAGACCCGTACCGGATGAGATGATGATCCGGGCGTCCGTGCTGTTCGTCGCAGTGCCACCGGTGGGAAGCGGCCCGTCCCCCGCCTGTCCGCCGTAGATGTTCAACCCGGCCTGCAACGAGATGGCGGTGGTCCCGAGATAATCGCCGGCGGTTGTATGGTAGCCGGCCGGGACCACGATGTTTCCGGTTGTGCTGCTCTGGGCGACGATGGCGGGTACCGGCAGGTCGCGCTTGACAAGAGAGGGGGCCAATACCGCGCCGTCGAGGAAGCTGAGATCGTTTATGGCGGTAAGGCTGATCCTTGCAAAGCCGGTATCCTTCAACCGGTCCTCTCCCAGCACCAGCTTACCCAGGAGATATTCGGGAATGGTTGCATCCATCGGCGTATCGGAGGGGAGAAACAGGTCACGCTGCGCAACCTGCACCTCACCTGCGTGCAGTCTGATCTCACCGCCGTTTTTGCCGGCGAGGGAGAAGCCTCTCAGCTCGCCGGCAAGGCTCAAGGTCGACCCTTTCAGTTCCAGCTTGCCGGCATTTCCGCCGCCGATCTTCCCGCCGGCGGCTATCAGGTAACCGCCGCTCACATCCAGCAGCGCATCGGTCGCCACGACAACGCTGTGCCCGTTTGATGATGTTCCGAGCAGGTTGGAGCTCCCCTGTTCGGTCATCTCCTGAATGGTGATGGTACCGCCTGCGATATGAGCACTGTTTGGCAGCGGATTGGCATTGCCAGCGGCACTGTTATCGATCTCCAGCCCTGCCGTAGAGATCCGGCTCCCCGGCGCCAGGTAAATGGTTTCGAGAACCTGCCGGTAGAGCGGGTTCCCTGCATTGTCGAGGGTCGCATAGCTCGAAACGTTGGGCCTGGTGGTCATCTCGACCGTGCCGCCCGCTATGTCGATGGATCCCTGATAATCGAAAGCTCTGGCCCGTGCAGTGTAGCTACCTCCCGGCAGCAGGGTGATGCCGGCCCCTTGTTCGGTGGTGATGGTGGTATTGGCAAAAAGTTTGACCGAACTCAATCCGGCCCGGTTCAGCATGGATGCGGAAATCTCCGTGTTCAGCAAGCCGAGGTCATCGGCAGCGCCGAAAGAAGCGGCAAGCGAGGTCGTGGTCGGCCTGACCGTTATCGAGGTGGTAGTGAAGTCTTTGCTCTTATTATCCTCTGTTGTGACGGCAGCCCACTCTTCACCAGCGATTACCGTCCCGCCGACCGGCTCCTCCAGGCCCCGGGCCACGGAAATTCTGTAGTCCGGATTATCCGGGGTCCCGCTGGTCGTGGTATCCAAAGCGTACCGCTTGGTTACCGCGGTCTGGTACAGCCCCCGGGTTACCTCGCCGAGCAGGGTGCCGTCAAGCACCATCACCCGGGCCTTGAACTGTGCGGTACCGGCATCGCTTCCGACCACCCGGGCCGCAGTCAAATCCTGCACCGAACTCCCGCCGCCGAAATGGAGTCCGTTGAACTGCTCGCTGATCCCGAAGCGCTCGTGGCTCCTGGTCTGGCTGTCGGCAACCCGATCATACTGCAGCCACTGCGGGGCAGTGGCCAATTCATAAACTCTGTTCCCCGATATCAGCCGTGAGGTGGCCATGGTTCCAGAGGCATAGTGGGTTCCTCCCCCTGAGAAATCGATGCGGGCTCCCTGCTTCATGACCAGCTCGCCGAGGACGACACCTCCTTTCTTGGAATCCCCGAAAAGTATGGTGCCTCCGTTGGTGCTCCGTTGCTGGGCGCTCTTCTCCCCCCCCAGATAGTAGCTGCTCAGGTTGCCGATATTGGAACCGGTAAGGAGATCTACCGTTGCCTTCTGCCCTAAAAGTACTCCGCTCTTCTGTCCGTAGTCGTCGCGCAGGTACACGCTGTTGAGCTGCACATTTATCAGGTTGGCCGAGGCGGCGCGGTCGAGCCAGAGGCCGGATACATCGATGCTGCTGCTGTCGCCGAGGAAGATGCGGTCTTTTGCCGTCAGGGTTACCGTTCCGGACGGAGCGACGATCGCCCCCTGGTGTTCGATCAGGCTCAGGGTATTCAGCAGGTCGGAACTGCCTGCCGTTTTGGTGTACAGGCCGTTAAAACTGACCACACCCGGATTATAGAGGAAGCTGGGAGCGGCGGTCTCCGTTGAACCATCGACGGGGGTCTCGATAACGCTCTTCTCGCCGGTTATTACCCTGTCACGGGCGGACAGGAAGACGACCCCCCCCTTCTTGAGCGCGGTTACCGCCCGAATCAGGCCGTCGTTCTGCACCGTTGCGCCGTACATGCCGATCCGGCCGCCGGCTTCGGTGATCATCCTTCCGCTCTCTGCGTTATATACCGTGCCGGGAACCAGCAGGTCGGAGTAGGTGACATCGTTACCGGTAGCATCGGCAGTGATTTCGATGTTTTCCACCTCGCCGCTACCCTGCATCCCGATCAGGTTGATCTTGCCTGAGGGGGAGCTGATGCTGCCGGCGTTCACCACGTTCGGGCCGACCAGGAAAACGGAACCGCCGCTGTCCGTGCTGATGCTGCCGTAATTCGAGACATAGGCTTGGCCGGAGAGCGCCCCCTGGCTGCCGTCGTAGGGGTCGGAGCTGAAGCGGAGCTTGCCGCCGGCGAAATTGGCGTCGCTGATGTTCAGGTTGGAGGCGGCCAGGGAGTGGACGTTGACCTGGGAGCCGGGTCCGAAGAGGATGCCGTTGCGGTTGATCAGGTAGACCTTGCCGTCCGCCTTCAGGTTGCCGAAGATCAGGCTCGGGTTGGCGTCGTAGATGCGGTTCAGGGCGACCCACTGGGACTGGGCGACGCCGTTTTGCTTCTGGTTGAAAAGGACCACCGAACCCGCGGCGAGGTTGAAGCTCTTCCAGTCGATGGTCGCCTGGGACTGGGTCTGGTTCACGGTCAGGGTGTTGCCGACCGCGGCTCCCACGGTCGCTCCCACCAGGGTGCCGCCGGGACGCAGTACCGGAAGGGTACCGGCCGCCGGGGCTCCGGGCATCGGCACCGCTCCGTAAAAGCCGGGTATGGTAGGGGCCGCGGCAGCGGCGATGACCGGCGAGGTTCCGGTCGACAGCGCAAGCAGCAGCGCGCAGACCCGGTACGGTAACGATACTCTGTATTTAAGGCTCTTCTTTACCATGCTCTAGTTCCCGTGGTTTTGTTAAAGACGTTAGAACTGCCACTTCACCTTGAAATGCAGGTAGGGGTCACCGGCGGCGGTGCGGCCGGTATCCATGAGGGCGAAGCCGAGGTCGCTCTGGAACTCGAGGGAGCCGAACAGCCTGCCGCGCAGCCCTAAGCCGGTCCCCTGCAGCCCCTGGCGCCTCTCCTGTCCGGGGAGCGGGTCCTTGACCCAGAGCCCGGCCCCCTCATAGAAGAGATAGGGGGCCAGGCTGAAACGCTCCCTGCCGCCCTTCCTGAGCAGGTCGGGTGCCGACAGCTCGAAGACGCCGTGCAGCGCCTTGTCGCCGCTCGCCTCGCTCTCGTGGTACCCCCTGACGCTCTCGGCGCCCCCGGCGACGTACTGCTCGTTGGAGATGAGCGGCTGGTCGGCCCACTGGCCGTCCAGACGCAGCAGGAGAGAGAACTCCCGGGGAAGCGCCTGGCTCCGCTCCACTCCGGCGGTCAGGAAGAGGTAGTTGCCGCGGGCCTTGAAACGCTTGTCCTCGAACTGGCGCGGGTCGGCCACCGCCCCCCGGAAGGAGAGGTTCAGCGCCGCGTTGAACATGGTGGCGCCGCCGCCGTCGCGCAGCGAGGAGCTGTAGGCCGCGGAAAAGGGGAAATAGCTGATCGGCGATTTGACCTGCTCCGAGCCGGCGAGCCCCACGGTCTCCTCGAAATCCTTGTAGTCGACCCCGAGCACCGCCGTGTGGCTGTAGTCATCCACCCCGCGCAGCGGAAGGATCACCCTGGTGCCGACGATGATCCCCTTCCCCAGGTTAGTGAAGCCGGCCGCCGTGGCGGTGTCGCTGTTGGACCAGACCCCGTAGAGCACCGCCTTGTCGTCGCGGTCCCAGGGGGCCGGCAGGGTGTAGCTCCCGGAGGCGACCAGCACCTCGCCCGGGTCCTGCGGCGACATCTGCCCCTGGGCCGAGATCGAGTGTTCCCGCTGCCAGAGGTTGTCGTAGCGCAGCGAGGCGCTCAGTCTGAGATCCGTGGTGTCGTGGCTGGAGCGGTTGTTCAGCTCCAGGGAGCCGTGCAGGGGGCGCTCGTCCGTCACCTTGATGCTCATGTCGACCGACTCGGGGGCCTTCCCGGGCTGCATGCCGGGAACCAGCTTGAAGTCCGGGTTGCGGTTCAGGCGGTTCGCCTCCAGCTGCAGCTGCTGCAGGTTGATCACCTGTCCCGGGGCGATGGAGGGGAGCTCCCTCAGGATCTTTTCCGTGGAGAACCAGCGGTTTCCGGTCACCGTGACGCTTCCGACCCGGTTCTCGATGATGTCGAGCCGGATCACCTTGTTCTGCACCGCCTGTTCCGGGATGTTCACCACCACCGTGGGATACCCCTGGTCGTGGAAGAAGCGCTCCAGGGCGTCGCGGGCTCCCTCCACGTCGGCCGAGCTCTTGTGCCGGCCGACAAAGGGGGACACCACGCCCTCCAGCTCCCGGGGGGCGAACAGGCTGCTCCCTTCGATGACGAAACGCTTGATGGTGAAGGTCTGCTCCTGCTGCGCGCCGGCGGCCGGGAGCCCTGCTGCGGGCTCGGCCGCATCCTCCAGGCGTGGCGGGGTATCCCCGGGAGTCGAGGCTCCCCGGGCGGCAAGAGGGGCCAGGGTGAAAAGGGCGCCGACGGCAAGCGGCAGCAGTTGCGCGAATACGGATCTGTTCAGGTAGCGGCGCCTCATGTCAGTGCAGTTCCTCGCTTTTTGCAGCCGTGGCAGCTTTCGCGCCCTCGGCACCGGAGCCGGAGCCGCTACCGGCGCTGATCCTGCGCAGCGCCTGGTCGAGTTGCCGGGCGACATTCTGGTCCAGCTGGGCTACCTCCGGCAGCTCCCGGGCGGCTGCAGCGCCCTCCCCCTTCGGCGCCGGCGGCGAAACGGCAAGATCCCTTCCCTGCTGCTGGACCTTCAGCACCTTCACATCGCAGCTCAACTTCTCGCCTGCGAAGGGGTGGCCGTAATCTATGGTGATCGATTCCTGGTCCACCGCCGTGATCCGACCGGCGATGGCGCCGGTCCGGATCAGGCGCCCCGGCTGGGCCGCAATCTGCAGCTCGTAGTGCTCCGCCAGCTCCCGCACGGTGACCGGGCCGAAGGGGGTGCCGAGATCCTGGCCCGGTACCGGAGCGAAACGGATCAGCACCTCTTTTTCGGTCAGCTCGCTCACCTCCCCCGGAACCATCCTATCCAGCACGAACGGCTGTCCCAGCTCCGGGCTCCTCCCGGTCCTGCCGGTATACTCCTCCCTGGTCAGCCGCATCTGCTTCTGGCGCTTCCTGACCGTCGCGAGCCTTACCTGCTTCTCGTTTGGCGCCGAAACCGGAAAACGATCCGCCTCCAGGTCCAAAAGCGCCTGCCCTCCCTCTTGCAGGCCGGGAAGCATCGCGGCCAGACGCTGAACGATCTCCTGCTCGAAGGGGAGCCGATCCTTCCCTGTCTGTGCCGGCTGCGGACCGGCCGTGACACTGACCGTATCAAGGCCGGTGCGGGGGAGATAGACAGGCGCCTTCGCTTCGCCGGCCAGAGAGGGGTCCGGGCGGGTGCTGGCTGCCACTTCCCCCCCCGGCAGGCGGCAGGTGAAACGGACGGAAACGGTGTCGCCCTGCCGGACCCGGGCCGGTGTGGTGGAGCAACCGGACAGGATCAGACCGAACATCGCGCAGACGGAGATACTCTTTATGTGCTTCAAAATTCTAGGCATCGGTTCCGTTTCCTCTGTGTATTGAAATTGTATTTAACTGGTCCCGGATCAAGGCTGGCAAGCTAGCACCGCTTTGTTACAAACAAATTCCAGTCACAGCAACTTCCCGTGAATTCTGGATCAGCGTCGTTTCAGGTTGAGAAAGGCGGACTCAGACAATGCAACTGGATCAGGCAGTTACCGGTCGGGATAGAGAGAGTCAGTCAGGCTCTGCCAAGTTTCACAACAAGTTTGCCAATCCGTTCTTTGTTTGTGACAAAGATCCTTTAAGGTGCCTGGCAACGAAAGCGTCGGGAACAACTTGAGCAACTGGAGCGAGCTGACCCGGCCCGACGCAATGCAATCATTGGTTTCCAGCAATCAGGTAAAGCAAATAAGATTATTAACAGGATGTTTCCCAATTCGATTTTTACCTGTAACAAAGGTCCGATAGAGTGGCTGTCGAGACATACCTCCCAACACAACCGGCAGCGAGTACCATGACTATGGACCTTGTGAATAAGGCATCATCGAGAAAGTACGGCTGCCGTCCCAAGGGGATCACCAACAGGATGAGCCGCCTGGCGGATCTGCTCTCCGCGATTCAGGAGATGACCGAAACGGAGTTCACCGGCCACATCAAGATCAACTTCAGCCAGGGTGGCATCGGCCGGATCGAGAAGTACGAGGAGATCCTGCGCAACGCACAGAACTCCGAGTAGTCGAGACGGCGCGGCCCGCGGCGGCTCGCCAAAGAGAGAGCAGAAGCGGCATCACAATTGAATAATCGGGAACTTTAGCCGACCTGGAATATTCCAGGGACCGGAAAGCCCACTTCAGAGAGCGCAAGGGGATCGGCACCACTCACCTACCCTGCGGCGCGTCTCATGGAAGCGGGTTTTTTGTTTTTTAATGCCTCAGAATGCGGCCGGAAAAGGGGGGTGAGAGGAAACGCGACGACATGATAAATAGACGGCTGACCGCTCGTCAATCAGCCACTCTTCAGAAAAAAGCCAACGCCGGGGTGACCCGGTGACGGAAAGCCGACGGGTCCAGCAAAGGGACGGCCGGGCCGCCTGGAGGGAAATTGGGCAGGAGCAGATACAACATCTGATGACAATTCAATGGAAGAAAAGGAGATTCACCATGCTTAAGAAGAAACTTGCCGCCCTGATCGCCGCGGCCCTGATGATGATGTCCGCCAGCAGCGCCTTCGCGGCCTTCGCCGACCTCGAACTGATCCGCATCTATTACGACCGCGCCGGCAACGAGTACGCAACCGACCTCGGCCTGGTCAGCAACTTCGTCGCTGCGGGCGCAGTCAACTCCGTCGAAGGTACCTTCGGAACCCTGGCCACGGGATACTCGGTCTACTTCGCGCTGGACCGCACCGCCGGCATGAGCGACCTCTGGGCCACCGGCAGCAGCGCCACTCCCTCGGTGATCGTCGGCGGCTCCAACGGCCTGACCGGGATCAAGAGCGGCACCACCCCCATGTACACCCTGTACAACACCCAGGGCGGCACCGATTACGTCGGTTCGGCTGCAGCCTCCAACTCCTTCAGGAACAAGCTTTCCGCGACCCAGGGCACCCTGGCCTCCGCCATCAACCTGACCACCCGTCTCAACACCGAAGCAAGCCTTGCCGGCATCATCGGCCAGAGCAGCGGCTCCGTCGAGCAGGTCCTCTACTTCTGGGACAACGCCCTCACCGGCGTCGCTTCCGAAAAAATCGGCACAGTGGCCGCCACCATCGTCACCAACTTCGACGGTTCCTCCCTGATCACCTCGGCAACCCCGGCACCCGCGGCAACCACCCCGATCCCCCCGGCATTCCTGCTGATGGGTTCCGGCCTGCTCGGCCTGGTCGGCCTGCGTCGCAAAGCCAAAGTGGCTTGATGTTTATCCGCGGACGCCGACTGCGTCCCGGCCTCCCGAAGTTCCACCTGCAACGCTTTGACGCAGTTCACCACCAAAAAAAACACGAGGAGAATCACCAGATGAAAAAGCAGATCAAGGTATCCATGACCGCCACTGCCGCCCTGCTGGCACTGGCCGGCATCGCCCAGGCCGCCCCGGCCGAACTGAACATCTACGGCGCTTCCGCCCAGTACCTCTACTGGAACGCCCAGGCTCAGAACTACGCCCAGGGCCGGCTCGGCTGCACCGCCACTGCCCCGGTCAACAACGGCGGCAAGCACGGCTTCGTCTCCGCCACCAACTGCACCAGCACCCTGGTGCCGGTCAACGTAGCCACCGGCAAGCGCGATCTCGACATCCGCTACTCCGGCATCGCCTCGGCAGAAGGCCCGCTCTCCGTCAGCAGGCAGGCGCCGCTTGACGCGGCTCTGGCTTCCGGCTGCAACGTGGCCAACGGCGAGCGCAAGATGTACGCCTCCACCTCCACCACGGTCTGCAAGCAGGTCCACATCGGCACCTCCGACGTGGCAGGCGAGTCCCTGGTTCAGTCCTCCCTCGGCCAGCTCTACGGCCCCAAGGGTGGCGGCTCCTTCAGCGTTGCTCTCTCCGGCGTCGACACCACCGGCATGACCCCTTACAACACCGTGGTCGTCCCCTTCGGCTTCTTCGTCAACTCCGCCGTTACCGCGAAATCGTGCAGCGCCGGCCTGACCGGCAACTACTGCACCGCCAACAGCCAGTGTGACACCGCTCCGAGCGCCGGCAACGGCGTCTGCGGCGCGCCTGCCACCATCACCAACATCTCCCGTGAAGAAGCCACCCTGATCTTCTCCGGCTACGTTGCCGACTGGTCCGACCTGGGCGCCTACTTCACCGCACAGCCGGCCATCGCCTGCCTGCGTCACGCCGGCTCCGGCACCCACTCGGCCCTTGACCTGACCGTCATGAACTCCGGCTGGGGCTCCAACACGGCCGTTGAAGAGGTCCCTGGACAGATCTGGTTCAACCAGGGTTCCGGCGACGAGATCAAGTGCGTCAACGGCGCCACCACCGCTACCCCCAACGGTTCGCTCATCGGCGCCATCGGCTATGCCGATGCCGACCAGCCCATCGGGGTCGCCAACACCAGCCAGAACGTGAAGCAGCTCAAGTACAACGGCTACTACCCGACCCGCAGCGCCGTCCGTAACGGCCAGTACGAGTTCTACACCAATGCCTGGCTCTACAGCAACCCGGCCAACGGCGCAACCGTCAACGCCCTTGCCGCCAGCCTGGTTGACTTCGCTCAGCAGCCGGCCAACGTACCGGCCTCCAAGGCCAACTACTGGGCAGCTGTCGCCGAGATGAAGTACAACCGCGGCGCCGACGTCACCTACCCGGGCTTCTTCGGCGGCGCATCCGATCCGCAGACCCCCTAGTGACAACTTTGCATATTTGATGCGATCAGGGCCCCGGCAACGGGGCCCTTTTTTCGGGTCCACCACAATCATCCATTCGGGAACTTCAGCCGACCTGGAATGCTCCAGGAACCGGAAAGCCCGCTTCAGAGACCGCAGAGCGGGCAAGGACTACTGTCCGACCCGGGGGCAGGTCTCGGTGAAGCGGGCTTTTTGTCTTAAGGGGGTAGTCGGTTAGCTCCACCTGGCAAACGTGTCCCAGTTTATCCAGCCATCTCGTTCCCAAGCTCCAGCTTGGGAACGTGAAATTGTACGGGAAGCTCCGCTTCACTACGCTTCAAAGCTGGAGCTTTGCCGGCAATTACATTCCCAAGCTGGAGCTTGGGAACGAGAAACAAAAGCCCCGGAGCGATCCGGGGCTTTTGTTGTGCCTATAGCCAAGCGGGACCTGAAAATTACGGTAATTATCGCCCCCCTCCCCTCGATATAAGAACTCCCTCCCCTTCAAGGGGAGGGTCGGGGTGGGGATGGGGAAAACATTGTCACAGCGGCGGGCCGCTCAGGTGCTCGAGAGCGGTCTCCAGCGTTTCGTCCCCTACCGTAAGATACAAAGCCCCCTCGGTCACGGTGAGCGACCAGTTTATGGCCCGCTGCAGATTTCCCACAAGCTTCCCCAGAAAATCGGACTCTATTCTCATGACGGTAAGATTGCGGCTCGATGCCAGCTTCTGCAGGTGCTGCGTGAGCCAGCGGCTCTGCGTTTGCGCCGGTCCGCAGGCAAAGAGGATGGCACGTTCCACGTGACGACACGACTTCGCCAGCCGATCCGGGTCCGGAAGACCTACCTCTATCCAAAGCCGGACCCTGCCATCGGCGCCTTTGGCCCAAAGATCGGGCTCATCGCCCGAACCGACACCCTTGGTGAAAATGAGCTCCTCCTCGTAGCAGAGGGCGTAGGCGAGCAGGCGAGCCATGAGCCGCTCCTCCGTCTCGGAGGGGTGCTTGGCCAGCGTAGTCTGCAACTGCTCGTAGACCTGGCGGTCGAGATCGGAAAGCTGAACCGACGCGCGGTAAACTGTGGAGGGAAGTGCCATAGAGCCGGTATCCTTTAAAGTTATACTTTAGCTTCATCATCAAACGGCTCGAAATCAATAAGCCAAGACTGCCAGTCGAAACAATGGAAATCTATCAGCAATGCGGTAGGTATGAAGGTATCGAGCTCACTCATCCTCCGCTTCAAGAGCTCGCCTGTGAACTCCCTGAAAAGCGCAACCTCCTGCCGGAACATCGCGTCGAACGGTGCGGCGAGCCCCTCCAGTTCAAGCGGGTCCTCGTCGACAAAGTTCATGGTGCACCAGTCGTCGTGCATCAGCTCGCCATCGGTGTCGACAAGAGGTATGCCGTGCAACCTGCAGGTCATCGGGCGGTTCTCGTAGACGAGACAGCGGCCGTCCTCGCCCAGCAGCACGCAGGGGGTCTCATCATCCTCCGGCATGAGCGGTTCCCACTCATGGTCCGGGCGGTGGTTCAGGACATAGGGATGGTCGAATTCCGGCCACTGTTCGCGCATCAGCCGCAGACGCTCCCTGCACCTTTCCAGCACCATCTCCCTGCTCTCGGCAGGCAGGGCGTCAAAACCAAGCTTCAGGTAATAGGCATCCATCAGGGTGATATCGAAGAGAGACCGACAGCAGGCCGAGCATCCGCTCTTGCAGGATATCTTCTCAGGGTAGAGCTCCATCGATCTGGCGAACCATCCATCGACCTGCGCCAGCAATGCCTTGTGCCGCTTGAGTATCTGTTCCATNNAGCGAGCAGTTGAACGGCGTGGCTGTCCCCTCGCCCCCCTCGGCTCACGCCTTTGCAGCGATCGGGGCACGCGGCGTTGCCGAGCCTGCTGCTCTTCTCGCATCGGAGGGGGGCACGCTCCTGTTGGAGAAGGTAAAGGACGGCAACGTCACCCTGGCAATAGCGCAGCGCCCGAAGTAGGTAACCCCTCGCCCTCCGGGAGAGGGGCAGGGGTGAGGGAGTTGCCATCTGCAAAGTTGGCGGCGTAGCTTTGAAGCGGTCAGCGCCCTCTCCGGCAGGTCGCTTAACGGCACCTCCCTCATCCGCCCCTTCGGGGCACCTTCTCCCGGAGGGCGAAGGGGTAAAATCTCTCGGTTAGTAGGGGCGAGCCATCATTCGCCCTGCCGCACCCTAGGCTAAATCCCCCCCCGACCCCCCTTTTTCAAAGGGGGGAGCAAGTATCGAGCCTCGTGTACTGAAGATTGAAGACCATACGCTGACGTGAAATAAAGGAGGCGGCAATACCACTGCTATTGCCGCCTCCTTACTGCTTGTCTCTGAGCCTATGCTAGGCGAGAATCTCGGCCTTGGTGAAGATCGACTTCATCCAGTAGCCTTCCTTCTCGATGTTCTCGCGACCACCCTCTTCCCGGTCCACCAGGGTAACGACGCCCAGCACCGTGAGCCCCTCTTCCTCGGCCCGCTTGATAGCCTTGATCGAGGAGCCGCCGCTGGTCACGACGTCTTCCACGATGACCACCCGCGCGCCGGGCTTCAGGTTCTTCCTCCCTTCAAGCCAGGCACCGGTGCCGTGCCCCTTCGGCTCTTTCCTGATGATGAAACCGGGAATCGGCTTCCCCTCCAGAAAGCTCACCATGGAGGTGGCGGTTGCGATCGGATCGGCCCCGAGGGTCAGCCCCCCTACCCCTTCAACCCCTTCGACGTCCTTGATCGACTCGAAGAAAAGCTTGCCGGTCAGGTACCCCCCTTCCGGATGCAGGGTGGTCTGCTTGCCGTCGAAGTAGAAATCGCTCGCCCGGCCGGAGGCAAGCACCACGTTTCTCTTCTCGTATGACAGTTCGATGATGATCTTCTTCAGCCGTTCCCGTTCGCTCATTTGTCGTCTATCTCCTTTTCGAATAGTCCCATCTGCGGCTCATCTACCTCGGCGAGACGCGGGAATTTAACCGGGTATCCCCCGGTAAAGCAGGCATTGCAGAAGCCGGCGTTCTCTGCGCCGACCGATTTCATGAGACCTTCTTCGGAAAGGTAGCCGAGCGAGTCGGCCGTTATGTAGCGGCGGATCTCGTCGATCGAATGGGACGAGGAGATCAGTTCCTTGCGGTTGGGGGTATCGATCCCGTAGTAACAGGGGTAGCTTGTGGGGGGCGACGAGATGCGGACATGCACCTCGCTGGCGCCTGCATTGCGCACCATCTTGACGATCTTCCTGGAGGTGGTGCCGCGCACGATGGAGTCGTCGATGATCACCACGCGCTTTCCTTTCAACAGTTCGCGCACCGGGTTCAGCTTGATCTTGACGCCGAAGTGGCGGATCGCCTGCTGCGGCTCGATGAAGGTGCGTCCCACGTAGTGGTTGCGAATCAGTCCCAGCTCGAAGGGAATGCCGGATTCCTCGGCATAGCCAAGTGCCGCGGGGACGCCGGAGTCGGGGATCGGGATCACGATGTCGGCATCGACCTTGTGCTCGCGGGCCAGCTGGCGCCCCTGCTCCTTGCGCACCATGTACACGTTCTTGCCGAAGATGTGCGAATCCGGGCGCGCGAAGTAGACGAACTCGAAGATGCAGGGGGTCGGTGCCACCTTCTTGAGCGGAAAGAAGGAGGTCATGCCGTTCTTGTCGACGACGATCACCTCGCCAGGTTCGATCTCGCGGATGAACTCGGCATCGATCAGGTCGAGGGCGCAGCTCTCGGATGCCACGACATATCCGCTGCCGAGGCGGCCCAGGCAAAGCGGCCTGAACCCGTTGGGATCCCTGACCGCAACCATGCGCGTCTCGGTCAGGAACAGCAGGCAGTAGGCGCCCATGAGCCGGGTCAGCGCGTCGGTGAGCCGGTCCAGCAGCGAATTGGCCTTGGAGGTGGCGAGCAGGTGGACGATGATCTCGGTGTCCATGGTGGTCTGGAAGATGGAGCCGTATGCCTCGAGCTCGTCTTTTATGATCTGGGCGTTGACGATGTTGCCGTTGTGGGCCACCGCGATGGAGCCGCGGGAGTAATCCACCATGATCGGCTGGACGTTCTTGATCACGGAGGAACCGGTGGTCGAGTAACGGACGTGGCCGATGGCGGCGCTGCCCGGAAGCGACTTGAAGATCTCCTGGTTGCCGAAAACGTCGGCGACCAGTCCCATGCTCTTGTGGGAGTGCAGCGAGCTGCCATCCGAGGAGACGATGCCGCAGCTCTCCTGTCCCCTGTGCTGCAAGGCGTAGAGCCCGAGGTAGGTGAGGTTGGAAGCCTCAGGGTGGTTGAATACACCGAAAATTCCGCACTCTTCTTCGGGTCTGCGCATTACCATATCTTCCACAAATTGCTCCTTATATGCTGCCAAGTGCCGCGCACGTACTGACTGGGATCTGTTGAGAGTTGAGCGATGAGTAAAGGATCTTCTCTCAACCCTCAACGGGTTTCCCCTCATCTCTCAACGGTTTTTTACAGATTCTGCCGGACATACTGCGCCGCGTTCCTGAAGAAGGTAAGGCCGCTCCCCTCCTCGGGGAGCTCCTCACGGGTCCAGCGCGGGTGCTGGGTCCGGTGCACGAATGCCTCGGGATGGGGCATCAGACCCATGACCCGGCCGGTCTCGTCGCAGATCCCGGCGATGGCGTTGCTGGAGCCGTTGGGGTTTTCCGGAAACTCCATGGTGGGAGCGCTGTAATCCTTGTCGGAATATTTCAGGCAGGCCAGGTGGTTCGCCTCGATCGCTTCCAGCGTCTCCGGCGTGTCGACCAGGAACTTCCCTTCGCCGTGGCGTATGGGAAGGTAGACCCCCCCCTCGATGCCGCGCGTGTAGAGCGAGGGGGACGCAGGATCGCATTTCAGGTAGCACCAGCGGTCCTGGAAGCGCCCGTTGGCATTGTAGGTGAGCGTTGCCGTCTGCTTCAGGTAGTCGCTCCCGAGCGCCGGTAGCATACCCATCTTCACCAGGAGCTGGAAGCCGTTGCAGACCCCAAGGATCAGTTTGCCGTCGCCAATGAAGCGCAGCAGCTGCTCCATGATCGGCTCGCCGCTCCCCTCGGTCGTCGCGTAGCGCAGCCGGTTCGCCTGCGCCTTGGCGCTCCCCAGGTCGTCGCCGTCCAGAAAGCCGCCGGTAAGGTTCAGGAAATGATAATCGTCCAGGCAGACCTCGCCCGACATGAGCTCCGAAAGATGGGCGATGCGTGCTTCGTCGAATCCGCCGAGCTTGCAGGCGTGGGCCGCCTCCATCTCGCAGTTGGTGCCGTTGCCTGTTATGACCAGAGCTTTAGTCTTTGTCATCTAAAAGTTCCCTCTATAAATGTGAATCGAGTTTTCAGTTGTCGGTTTACCGTTTTCAGTTGAAAAGCAGGTCTAGCTGCGAACGTCGATCATTATGGCACAATCCGCATATTTCGTCATGGGAAGATATAATTCCGATCTTTAATGTGATGGCGCCAACCTGCAACAGTCCCGACTTAGCCAAATGCACCCTCCCCCAGCCCCTCCCATAAAGGGAGGGGGGAAGCAGATAGGGGGCAGATAAGGGTTTGGCTGGCTGCCTATAAAGTCCCCTCTCCCCTGGTGGGAGAGGGATAGGGAGAGGGGGAGAATGTTGGCATCTGAATAAGCAATTACAGATCCTTGAGCGGCGCCTGCCAGGCCGCCTTGAGCTGCGAGAGCTCAGACTTCACCACGATGCTTCCCGACAATCCCGCGATGGCAAGCGTCGGCTCTGCGGAAACCTCACCGATCTTCGCCAATACCGTCCCGGCCATGGCTTTCTCGAACGCCTCGGCCTTCTCCGCCCGCACCGTTACCAGAAGCCTGGAAGCGGATTCGGAGAAGAGGAGCACCTGGTCGCTGCGCCCGGCCGCCTCACCCTTGAACGGCACCTTGGCGAGATCCGCCGAGATCCCGAACCCGCCGGCAAAGGCGGACTCGGCAGCGGCAACAGCCAGGCCTCCGTCCGAGAGGTCGTGGCATGATGCCACCAGACCGGAGTTGAGCGCGCCGTGATAGGCGCGGTAGGTGGCAAGTGCTGCCTTCGCGTCGACCTTGGGGACGGAGTTTCCGACAAACCCCTTCTGCGCCAGGTACTCGGAGCCGCCCAGCTCGTCAGCCGTCCCGCCCAGCAGATAGACCAGGTCGCCCGGACGCTTCACGTCCATGGTGACGGCCAGGCGCGCGTCCTCCATCTTGCCGATGACCGAGAAGAGCAGCGTCGGCGGGATGGAGATCTTGGTGGTCCCGTCGTAGAAGTCGTTCTTCATGGAGTCCTTGCCGGAGATGAGCGGCATGGAGAAGGCGGTGCAGTAGTCGTAGAGCGCCTTGTTGGCACGGACCAGCTGCGCCATCTTGTAGGGGCCGTCCGGGGTCCTCTCGGAGAGGACGGGATCGCACCAGCAGAAGTTGTCGAGTCCCGCCACCAGATCGAGCGAGCCGCCGACTGCGACGTAGTTCCTGAGCCCCTCGTCGATCACGTTTGCCGCCATGTGGTAGGCGTCGATGTCGCTGTAGCGCGGCGCGATGCCGTGACCCACCACGACCGCCTCGAAGGAGTCGAGAATCGGGCGGACCACCGCGGCGTCGGAGGGGCCGTCGTTGTTGACGCCGGTGAAGGGCTTCACCACGGAGCCCCCCTGCACCTCGTGGTCGTAACGGCGCACCACGCTCTCCTTGGAGCAGATGTTCAAGGAAGAGAGGAGATCGGTGAGATCGCGCGTGTAATCGGAAAGCTCGGCGATGACCGGCTCGGGGTGCACCGGCTGCTCCCAGCGGGCCGGGATCTGCATGGGCGGAAGCCCGGCGTGCATGAAGGAGAGCGGCAGGTAGGCGACCGTCTTCTCCCCGTAGAGCATGTGGAAGATGCCGGAGTCGGTGAAGCTGCCGAGCACCGTCGCCTCGACGCCGAAGCGCTGCGCCATCTCCATGAACGCCTCGAGGTTCTCGGGGGGAACGGCGAGGCTCATGCGCTCCTGGGCCTCGGAGATCAGGATCTCCCAGGGGGCAAGGCCCGGGTACTTGAGGGGGGCGAGCGACAGGTCGAGCCGGCAGCCGCCGCACTCCTCGGACATCTCGCCGATGGAGGAGGAGAGCCCGCCTGCGCCGTTGTCCGTGATGAAGCGGTACAGCGACTTGTCGCGGGCGCGGATCAGGAAGTCGAACATCCGCTTCTGGGTGATCGGGTCGCCGATCTGCACGGCCGATACCGGCGAGTTCTCGTTGAGCTCCTCGGAGGAGAAGGTGGCNNGCCGTGGATGCCGTCCTTGCCGATCCTCCCCCCGGTCATGACGATCAGGTCGCCGGGGATGATCTTCTTCTCGTGCGAAGGGGCGTCGTTGATCCTGGCCGGCATGATCCCGGCCGTGCCGCAGAATACCAGGGGCTTTCCGGCGAAGCGGTCGTCGAAGACCAGCGAGCCGTTCACCGTCGGAATGCCGCTCTTGTTGCCGCCGTGCTCCACTCCTTCGACCACCCCCTCGTAGATGCGGCGCGGATGGAGCAGGCGCTTGGGGAGTTCCTTCTCGAAGAAGGGATCGGCGAAGCAGAAGACGTCGGTGTTGAAGATGAGCTTGGAGCCCATCCCGGTGCCGAACGGGTCGCGGTTCACCCCTACGATGCCGGTGAGCGCCCCGCCGTAGGGGTCGAGCGCGGAGGGGGAGTTGTGGGTCTCCACCTTGAAGACCAGGGACCAGTCGTCGTTGAAGCGGATCACCCCGGCGTTGTCCTTGAAGACGGAGAGGCAGTAATCCTTCTCGCCCAGCGCGGCCCGCACGTCGGCGGTGGTGCGCTGGACGTAGCTCTTGAACAGCGAGCGGATCTCCTCGCGGTTCCCCTCGCCGTCGTCGTAGCTTACGTCGGCGGAGAAGATCTTGTGCTTGCAGTGCTCGGACCAGGTCTGGGCCAGCGCCTCCAGTTCCACGTCGGTGGGCGCCGCGCCGAGACCCACGCTCTGGCGCAGCTCGCGCACCCCGGCGTCACGGTAATGGGCCTGGATGATGCGCATCTCGTCCAGGGTGAGCGCCAGCACGCCGTCGCGGCTGATCCTCATCAGCTCGTCGTCGGGAACCTCCAGGTTGACCTCGTTCACCTCGATCTTCGCCTCGACCTGCACCTTGGGCACGAAGGGGAGAACCCCCCCCTGCCCGGCGAAGCGGCCGGCGTCCAGGATCTGGTAGCGCTGGATCAGGGTGTTGCAGAGAAGGCCCGTGGCGATGCGCTCGGCATCGCTTTGGGTCAGGGATCCGGAGAGGAGGTACTGGACCGAGGTGTAGACCCCCTCCCCTGTCGCCAGCGGGCGACCCAGCAGGTAGCCGATCGCCTCGCCGGCGGTGCGGCCGACGTTGTCGGTGACCCCCGGACGGAAACCGACCTCGACCAGGAAGTCGAAGCCGGAGGCGGCGGGAGCATCGATGCTGTAGCGCTGGATCACGGGATCGCTGAACGGCCCGGCTGCGGCTGCCGTCAGCTCCTCGCCGGTCAGCCCGGCATCGATGGTGTAGACGTCTATGGTGCGGACCTGGTCGACGCTTAGGTGGAGAAAGTGCTCGATCTCGCGCTTGATCCGCTCGCCGCGGGGGTCGCGTACCTCGTCCTTAAGGGAAACTTCAATCCTGTGGGGCATGAATGGGGTCCTTTTCTAATAAAACCGTCCTGGTCGGGTACGGTATGTTGATGCCGTTATCTTTGAAGCAGTTGTTGAGGGCGCAGTTGATCCGGTCCTGGGTGGCGAAGAGCTGCGTGTAGTCCGAGACCCAGAAAAAGAGCGACAGGTTCAGGGCGCTGTCGCCGAAGCTGACGAAGAAGGCCTCGGGGGCCGGGTCCGTGAGGACCTCGGGGACCGAGGCTGCGCTCGAAAGTAGCAGCGCCTTGGCCCGCTCGACATCGCTGCCGTAGGCAATCCCGATGTTGACCCTCCCCTTGCCGCGGGTGTCGGGATAGGCATGGTTGACGAGCGTCGTGTTGCAGAGTTCCGAGTTGGGTATGATGATGTAGGTGTTGTCCAACCCCTTGATCTTGGTGCTCCGCAGCCCTATGTCGATCACGTCCCCGGCCTGGGTGCCGATCTGGATCCGGTCGCCGATCCGGAAGGGACGGTCGACCATCAGGGTGAAACCGGAGACCATGTTGGCCAGGGTATCCTTGGCCGCAAGACCTATGGCCAGGGAGCCTACCCCCAACGCGGTCACCAGCGTCATGATGTCGTAGTTGAAATGCTTCAGCGTGATGATGAGTGCTGTGGCGATCAGGAAGATGCTGCAGAGCTTTTCCACCAGCGGCATCACCTGACGGCTCAACTCCTGACCGGCAACCCTCTCGCCATAGCGGCTCAGCATCTCGTCCAGCACCCGGTAGGCGATGTTGGTGAGGATGACGATGTTCACCACGAACAGAGCGCCCGAGGCGACGGCGTTCAGCTTCTCCGGAAGCGGCAGCCGCTTGATGGCGAAGTAGAGGCCGGCGAAGAAGATGAGCCAGGAGGCCGGCGCCGAGACCCGGTCCAGTATCCGGTCGTCGAGGTCGCTGCTGGTCAGGTTGCAAAGGCGCGTGCCGACCCGGGCCACCAGTATCTGAAAAAGCCGCGACATCAGGTAGAATGCCGCGACGATCAAGAGCGAGATCAGCAGCTGCTTGGACCAGAAGAGATAGAAGGCGTCCGCTTCGTCGGGCCTGAAGTAATACAGGATCCTATCCACCAAAGACCCTCGTAAAGATGGTGTCGACATGCTTCAGGTGATAGCCGAGATCGAAGGCCTCCTTGATCTCCTCGGCGTCCAGGAATCCGGTCACCTCGGTATCGGCCAGCAGCTCGGTCTGGAAATCCTTCCCCTCCTCCCAGACCTTCATGGCGTTTCTCTGCACCAGGGCATAGGCCTTTTCCCGGGAGGCGCCGGACTCGGCGAGCTTCAGGAGCACCCGCTGCGAGAAGATCAGGCCGCGCATCTGGTTCAGGTTGCGCATCATGTTCTCCGGGTAGACCACCAGNNGAGGAGTGCGAGATGTCGCGCTCGTGCCAGAGCGGGATGTTTTCCATGGCGGAGACCGCGTAGCCGCGGATCAGGCGCGCCAGGCCGGTCAGGTTCTCGGAGAGCACGGGGTTCCTTTTGTGCGGCATGGCGGAGGAGCCCTTCTGCCCCTTGCTGAAGAACTCCTCGGCCTCCAGCACCTCGGTGCGCTGCAGGTGCCTGATCTCGACGGAGAACTTCTCGATGGAGGAGGCGACGATCGCCATCGTGGTGAAGAACTCGGCGTGCCGGTCGCGCTGCAGCACCTGGGTCGAGCAGGGTGCCGGGGTGAGGCCGGCCTTCCTGCAGACGTAGGCCTCGACCTGGGGGTCGATGTTGGCGAAGGTCCCTACCGCGCCGGAGAGCTTGCCGTAGGAGATGGTGGCGAGCGCCGACTCCATCCGGGTCAGGTTTCTCGCCATCTCGTCGTACCAGAGGGCCATCTTGAGCCCGAAGGTGACCGGCTCGGCGTGGATGCCGTGCGAGCGCCCCATCATCGGGGTCATCTTGTGCTCGTAGGCGCGCACCTTGATCACCGCCATCAGCCTCTTGATGTCTGCGATGATCAGCTCGGCCGACTCCTTGAGCAGCATGGCGAACGAGGTGTCGAGGACATCGGAGGAGGTGAGCCCCAGGTGGACGAAACGGGAGTCGTCACCGATGTAGTCGGCGACCGAGGTGAGAAAGGCGATCACGTCATGCTTGACGGTGCGCTCGATCTCGTCGATGCGATCCACGTCGAAATTGGCCTTGGCCCTGATGCGCGCCACCGCCTCCTTGGGGATCCTCCCCATCTCGGCGTGCGCCTCGCAGGCGTATATCTCTATCTCGAGCCACTTCCGGTAACGGTTTTCGGGCTCCCAGATGCGGGTCATTTCAGGACGGCTGTAACGTTCGATCACGACTTCCCCCTTGCTAAGTGCTTGCTATTTGAGATTAGATGCGGATTAAGATCAGGTATTTTGGGTCAGGATCCAGACAAATCTACAGTAAAGCGCGCTAGATGTCGAGCACGCCGCTGGTCACGTGCTGGCACCCCAGAAAAACCTCGGGCGCGCAGAGATTCTGGCTGTTCAGGAGCCCGCGTGCGGATGCCATGGCGAGCGAGGGATCGTTGTTCACCTCGGAGAGATGGGAAAGGAAGACCCCCTCAAGCCCGGAGTGGAGCAGCTCTTCGAGCAGGCAGGCCCCCTCCGCGTTGGAGAGGTGGCCGTGGCGCGAACGTATCCGCTGCTTCAGGTGCCAGGGATAGGGACCGTCCTGCAGCATCTGCTCGTCGTGGTTGAACTCCAGAACGAGCGCCCGGCACCCCTTGAGCTTTTCCTGGGTGAGCCTGGTCGCGATGCCGAGATCGGTGGCAAAGCCTACGCACCCCTCCCCCCCCTCGATCCTGAAGCCGACCGGGTCGCAGGCGTCGTGGGTGATCGGGAAGGGATCGATGGAGAGCCCCTTGAAGACGAAGGGGGAGCCGGGATCGAATTCGATCAGCTCGGCCCGGCCGATCACGTGCCGCGCGGCCTGCAGCATGCGCGACGCCCCGAGCACGGGGATCTTCAGGCGCCGGGCCAGGGCCCCCACCCCGCGCACGTGGTCGGTGTGCTCGTGGGTGATCAGTATGCCGTCCAGGGTCTCGGCGTCGACGCCGATGGAGGAGAGTCTGGCCAGGGTTTCCCGGCCGGAGAGCCCGGCATCGATCAGCAGGCGGCAGGAGTCGGTCTCCAGAAACAGGCAGTTCCCCTTGCTCCCGCTCGCCAACAGGCTGAGCTTCATGCATCCCTCCCATAATATCTGCAGCTCAGGCCGGAATGCGGCCTCGAAAAGGGCAAAAAACCTTATTTTTATACAGGAAAAGGGGGCGGGATTCAACATGAACTTGCTGAGATCCGCTTAACGCAGAAGCGTGTTGTAGTTGGTCGCGTTCTCGCCCAGGCCGGGGGTCAGCGGCAGCAGGATGTGAAAGGTGGAGCCGGGGAAGCGGTCCGGGTTGTAGCCCGGCGACTCGACCCAGATCTCTCCGCCGTGCATGTCCACGATCCCCTTGGCGATGGAGAGGCCGAGCCCCGCCCCCTTCGCCTTGAAGGCGACCTTGCCGCTCGAGTGTTCCTGGATGTTCCCCACCTCGTAGAACTTCTCGAAGACCCGGACCTGGTCCTCGCGGTCGATGCCGATACCGGTGTCGGTGACGGTGATTTCCAGGAACAGATGGTGCTCGCGACCCGAGGTCGGGGAGTCGGCCCCGGGTATGCCGCGCAGCAGGTACTTGGCCGAGCTGCTTATGGTGATGCGGCCGCCGTCGGGGGTGAACTTGATGGCGTTGCCCAGGATGTTGGAGAGAAGCTGCATCAGCCTCAGCGCATCGCCCCTCATGGAAGGGATCGACTCGTCCAGGTTGACCACGATCTCCTGTTTTCTCATGGAGAAGAAGAAGCGGAGCTCGTTCACCGAGGCCTCTATGAGCCGGTTCAGCTGGATGTCCTCCATCTTCAGCTGCAGCCTCTTCTCGTCGATCATCGAGACGTCGACCATGTCCTTGATGATGTTGTCCAGGCGCGAGGCGGCGTTGGCGATGTTCATCACCATCTCCAGCACCGTCTTGTCCACCCGGTCCGCGAGGTCGGTGGTGATCAGCTCGGAGTACCCCATGATCACGGTGAGCGGCGTCTTCAGCTCGTGGGAGGCAAGCCCCAGGAAGGAGTCCTTCATGCGGTTCAGCCTGGCGAGGTCGGCCGAGCTCTTCTCCAGGTTGACGATGATCTCCCGCTCGCGGGTCACGTCGCGGAAGATCGCCTGCACCAGGTTCTCGGAGCCGCTTTTGATGCTCGATGCGTGCAGCATCGCCACCATGACACCCCCCTCCTTCTTGGAGAGCTGCATCTCCTCGGCGATGTGGACCCCCGCCGCCGCCTCCCGGAACATCATCTGGAACTTCGGGATGTTACCTATGTTCAAAAGGAGCAGCATCTTGGTGAGCGGCAGCCCCAGGAGCTCGTTGGCCTGGTAGCCGAAGAACTCCTCGGCCATCTTGTTCACCATCCGGACGGAGTGGTCCGCGCCGATCACCACGATGGCGTCGCTGGCGTCCTCCATGAGCGACTTGTAGAGATCCTCGGAGCGCTCCAGGTCGGAACTCAGGCTCTCCAGTTTCCGGTAGGATTCATGCAGCTCCGCGTAGGTCCTCTCCATTTCCTGGTAGTTCTTCTTGATCTGCTCGTCCCTGTTCTTCAGGAACTGGGACATGATGTTCACGTTGCGCGCGAGCTCGTTGAACTCGTAGACCCGCACCTCGCCGATCCTGGTGTCGAAGGCCCCCTCGGATATCTGCTTGACCCCTTTCAGAAGGGTGGATATCGGATGCATGACGTACTTCTTCACGAAGAGCACGACCAGCGAGAAGGAGACCACCAGCGAAATGACGAGCAGAAACAGGGTCTTGAAGAGCATCGCCTTCATCTTGTCGAAGACGACCTTCTCGCTGAAGCCCACGTGCGCCTGGGCGATCGGCTTGCCGTAGGGGCTCATGATCTGGACCGCGCTGTCCATGAATTCGAGCTTTTTCCCGGCGATGGTCATGCTGACCCGGCCCCGGGAGACCGCGGGGCGCCCCTGGGCGGCAGCCTCCCCTCTGCCCGGGCGTACCGGGAAGGCATGATAACGGGGATCGTTGGCGAAAAGGACCCCTCCGGCAAGATCGGTGACCACGCAGTAGGCGATGTCCGGGTTCCCCTCCATGATCTCCCGGCATTTCTCGGAGAGCCCGGTCATATCCTTCAGCTCGAGACCCAGGTTGAGCACCTTCTCTATATTCGACTTCAGGGCGGTGGCGAGACCCTG
Organism: Geobacter sp.; assembly: GCA_003499925.1. GTDB lineage: Bacteria > Desulfobacterota > Desulfuromonadia > Geobacterales > Geobacteraceae > Geomonas. The sequence goes on along the minus strand of DNRQ01000038.1, from coordinate 3,382 downwards.
GGAACGCAGGTTGAGTGAATTCACCTGGTCCTTGCGAAGCGCCATCATGTCCATCCCTGAGCTGACAATTATAGTAAGGAAGAGGATCAGGAACGAGAATGCTATGATGCGTTTTTCCAGGGTCATATTCATCTATAGTCGGTTCCGGGATCTGGGACGGTGAATGAAACAGATTGGGTCGAGCCAAGCATAGTTATCCCAGCCTGAAAAGTCAATTATTATCAAGATTTATTGGAGGCAAAAAAGGTTTGAACCGCCAAAACAGCCCCGTTGCGACCGGCAACCGGTTCCCGTCTAGATATCGTCTTTCTTCGGCATTTCTTGAATATTTTGTTGACTGGCACCGTAGTGATTGCTACTATGCCGGATTGTGAACGAATACTTAATTAGGGGAGGAGCAAATGGCTTTAAGAGTAGCGATAAACGGCTTCGGCAGGATCGGGCGTTCTGTCCTGAGGGCTGCCGCACAGGACACCGGGATTGAATTTGTTGCCATCAATGACCTTACCGACGCCAAGACCCTGGCCCATCTATTAAAGTATGACTCCGTGCACGGCATTTTCCCGGGCGAGGTGTCGGCGGAGGGCGACCAGCTGATGGTCAACGGCAAGGCGATCAAGGTCCTCGCCGTGAGAAACCCGGCGGAGCTTCCCTGGAAGGAGCTCAAGGTAGACGTGGTCCTCGAGTCTACCGGGCTCTTCACCTCCAAGGAGAAGGCGTCCCAGCACCTGACGGCCGGCGCCGCCAAGGTGATCATCTCCGCCCCGGCAACCGACCCCGACATCACCATAGTGCTCGGCGTGAACGACAAGGATTACGACAAGTCCAAGCACCACATCATTTCCAACGCCTCCTGCACCACCAACTGCCTGGCGCCGGTAGCCATGGTGCTGCATAACAGCTTCGGCATCGAGAAGGGGCTGGTCACCACGGTGCACTCTTACACCAACGACCAGAACATCCTCGATCTCCCCCACAAGGACCTGCGCCGCGCCCGCGCCGCCGCCCTCTCCATGATCCCGACCACCACCGGGGCCGCCAAGGCCGTAGCACTGGTGCTTCCCGAGCTGAAAGGGAAACTCGACGGCATGGCGATCCGCGTCCCGACCGCCAACGTCTCCGTGGTCGACCTGGTGGTGACGCTCAGCAAGCCTACCGACGCCGCCCAGGTGAACGCGGCGCTCAAGAGTGCGGCGGACGGCCCGCTCAAGGGTATCCTCGGCTACTGCCCCGAGGAGCTGGTCTCCATCGACTTCAACGGCAACCCGCTTTCCTCCATCGTCGACGCCCCGTCCACCAAGGTGATCGACGGCAACATGGTGAAAGTGATCTCCTGGTACGACAACGAGACCGGCTTCTCCAACCGCGTAGTAGATCTGATGAAGATCCTGCTCTAAGAAACCGGCCACTCTGGAATCAGAACACGGGGGGGAGTTTACTTCCCCCCGTCTTTGTTTGTAATCCGCTACATTTATTATATTATTATTCGTTCTGATCAATACGAAACGCGAAAAGATTTTAGGAGGTGTCATGTCAATTCGTTACCTGGATGAGATAGAGGAGCTGGCCGGCAAGAAGATTTTCATGCGGGTCGACTTCAACGTGCCGCTGGACGAGAACCAGAACATCACCGAGGACACGCGGATCCGTGCCGTGCTCCCGTCCATCAACTACGCCCTGGACTACAAGGCGAAGATCATCCTCGCCTCGCATCTGGGGCGCCCGAAGGGGGAGCGCAAGGAGAAATACTCCATGGCACCCGCCGCCAAGAGGCTTTCCAGGCTTCTCGGCAAAGAGGTTAAGCTCGCCCCGGACTGCATAGGGGACGAAACCCGCGCCATGATCGACGCCATGCAGCCAGGCGACGTGCTGATGCTCGAGAACCTCCGTTTCTATCCGGGCGAGGAGAAAAATGACCAGGACTTCGCCAAGGCGCTGGTGAACGGCTGCGACATCTATGTAAACGACGCCTTCGCCGTTTCGCACCGGGCCCACGCCTCGGTCGAGGCGATCACCGGCTGCTTCCCGATCGTCGCCGCCGGGTTCCTGATGAAGAACGAGATGAACTACTTCGACAAGGCGATGAAGAATCCGATCAGGCCGCTGGTGGCGATCCTTGGGGGCGCCAAGGTCTCCGGCAAGATCGAGGTGCTGGAAAACCTCTGCGACAAGGTCGACAAGATCATCATAGGCGGCGGCATGGCCTTCACCTTCCTGAAGGCGCTGGGGTACAACGTCGGTAAATCGCTGGTCGAGGAGCACCTGATAGAGACCGCGCTGAAGACCTACGAGAAGGCGCGCAGCAAGGGGATCAAGTTCTACCTCCCGGTCGACTGCGTGGTGGCCGACCAGTTCAACCCGGCTGCGGAAACCAAGGTCACCACCATCCAGGAGATCCCCGAGGGGTGGATGGCGCTCGACATCGGACCCGCCACGGTCACCCTGTTCTCCGAGGCGCTGCAAAACGCCAAGACCATCGTCTGGAACGGCCCGATGGGCGTTTTCGAGATGGATGCCTTCTCCCGTGGCACCTTCGCCATGGTTTCGGCGGTGGCGAACTCCTACGCCCTCACCATCGTGGGGGGCGGCGACACCGACGTCGCTGTGCACCGTGCCGGCGAGTACGCGAAAATCAGCTACATCTCCACCGGCGGCGGCGCCTTCCTGGAACTTCTGGAAGGAAAGAAACTCCCCGGTATCAAGGTGCTGGAAGATAAAGGCAGGGGCTAGGGGCTAGGGACTAGGGACTAGGGACTGGGGACTGGGGACTGGGGACTGAGCCTTTACTAGCCCCTAGCCCCTAGCCCCTAGCCCCCAGCCCCTGATTTAAGCCCCTGATTTTAATAATTCAATCGGAGGAAACATGCGAAAGCCGGTCATAGCTGGCAACTGGAAGCTCTACAAGACAAAGAACGAAGCGCTCGGACTGATAGAGGAACTCGCCCCGCTGGTCGCCGGGGTGACCAACGTGGAGATCGTGATCGCTCCGGTCTTCACGGTACTCCCCTCCCTGCTGGGGGCGGTCTCGGGTACCCCGATCGGGCTGGCCGGCCAGGACGTCTTCTGGGAGGAGGAAGGCGCCTTCACGGGAGAGGTTTCGCCCCACATGCTTCTCGACGCGGGCGCCAGCCACGTCATCATCGGTCATTCGGAGCGCCGCGAATATTTCGGCGAGACCGACCAGACCGTGAACAAGAAGATAAAGGCGTCACTTAAAGGGGCACTGGTCCCCATCTTCTGCATCGGTGAGACCCTTGCCGCACGCGAGGCGGGCGAGACCTTCAAAGTGCTGGAGCGCCAGATCAAGGGGGGCCTTGAGGGGATCACAACCACGCAGTTTGCGCCCGTCATCGTGGCATACGAGCCGGTCTGGGCCATCGGC
>DNRQ01000111.1 GCA_003499925.1 Geobacter sp. | reverse complement strand
GGAGCTGGACAACGTCTTAGAGCACACGATGATATTGGCCGAGGGGGATTGGATTAGGCTTGATGATTTGCCGCCATCTCTGTTTGGGGGGAAGGAGTCGTTGCCCGTCTATACGCCAAATCTTAAGGAGGCCTTAAAACGGTTTGAGAAGCAGCATCTTATTCGGGTACTGGAACAGGTCGGTCAGGACCGCAAAGAGGCCGCGCGTTTGCTCGATATCAGCCTCTCTTCCCTCTACAGAAAAATAGAAGAGTTCGATATCGCCTAACTATTTTCTGTTGTCACGTCCCTAATGGGAAAGGTATGAGAATCCGCCGCAAGTTCTTTCTCGTCGCCGCGGTATTGGTGTTGGCGACCACTGCCGTTGCCATTTTTTCGCTTGACCGGATTAGCCGCGTGAACAAGGAAGTCGTCACGCTGGCAATGTACCAAGCCCCCCTTTCCCGAATTCTGAGCGACATTGAAATCCACGCCAGAAACCAGGAAATTGCTCTCCATCGGTTGCTCAGTTCCGGCCCGCGCATGGAAGAGCCAAGATCGCCAGCATCCGATCCGCTCGCCACTATCAAGGGCGAGGGGCGCCTGATAGACGAGGGCACAGGCAAGGCGATCCGGCTGGCTAAGGAAGGTATCGAGAAGGCGACCCTCGAGTTGGACAGGCTCAAGTTTGCCAGCTTGGAACCCGCCTTCGAGCTGATCAACAAGGAACACCAGGATTTCGAAACTGCTGCTCTGACCTTGGCAAGCGATGTTCAGGCGCGGAAGGCGTTGCCACCCGGCGGCCTGTCTCTCATCGTGAAGGAAATGACGGATCTCAACGCCGCCCTGGACAGCATGACGCGGAAGCTTCACGCGATGACCGAGACCTCCTCTGCGGAGGCCGCCCGCCAGCAAGAGGCCGCTTCCAGATTCAACTTGGTTGTCACCCTTCTTTCAGGTCTTGTTGGCGTGCTGCTGGCTTACACTTTCTCCAGAAGCCTGTCGCGCCCCATTAGCCGGTTGGTCAAGGCAACCGAGCAGGTTCAGAAGGGCGCGCGCGATATCGAGCTGCAGGTCACTTCCAGAGATGAGGTGGGTACGCTCACGACAGCCTTCAATTCCATGGTGCGGGATCTCCGCGCCAAGGAGCGCATCAAGGAAACGCTCGGAAAATATATTGACCCGAAAATCGTCGCCAAGGTGATCGAACAAACTGACGCCGGCAGCGCCAAAGGCGAACGGCGAGAGATGACCGTCATGTTCACGGACATGAAGGGCTTTACCTCCCTGTCTGAAGAATTGATGCCCTCGAACCTCGTTGTCCTGTTGAATCGCTACCTGAGCCTGATGTCAGCCCCCGTCACCGCCAATCTCGGCGTGGTGGATAAGTACATCGGCGATGCGGTGATGGCTTTCTGGGGACCGCCCTTCACGGAGGAAAGGGCGCACGCTGCCCTCGCGTGCGTGACGGCGCTCGCACAGGTGACCCAGCTCGATCAACTACGAGCCGAGCTTCCGGAGCTCATCGGACGGCGCAAAGGCCTACCCCTCATTGACATTCACATTGGCATATCGACAGGCGAGGTTGTGGTGGGTGCCATCGGTTCGGAAATAACCCATGAATACACGGTGGTTGGAGATACCGTCAACGTCGGCTCGCGGTTGGAATCCCTCAACAAGGAATACGGCACCCGAATTTTGCTGTGCGACGCTACTCGCCTTCTTGCCGGCGAGCGATTCGAAGTGAGGGAAGTGGACACCATTCGGGTCGTGGGGAAGGAAGATCCGATTCGTGTCTTTGAATTGCTGGGAGAAAAGGGCAAGGTCGCCGACTCTTGCCTGGCTCTGCGGGATGAATTCGAAAGGGGGTTGGCCCTTTATCGAGACCGGCGATGGCAAGAATCCGAGCAATCCTTCGTCAAGTGCCTGCAGATCACGCCCGACGACAAATGTTCGCAGCTCTTTCTCGAGCGGCTCCGCCAGTTGGCTGCTGCTCCTCCCTCCGACTGGGACGGGGTGTGGCGCTTCACCACCAAGTGAAGCGCCCGCTGCTTATTCCAGCCCGTTGGCCTTCAGAGCCTTGTCGACTTCCGCCGCGACCGCATTCGCCTTGCTCACATAGGCATCGTGGAGAAGCTGCGCCAGACCCGGCGGCACGTTGTCATCGCCCTTCGCCGCCGCCTCGACGGCCTTCGAGAAAACGAAGAGCGCCAGCGCGCTGAGCTGATCTGTCGTAAAAGCAGGTTTAGTGAAGCTCAGAGCGAACCCCATGCGCTGGTCCGCGCCGGCGACCTCAAAATGCAACCCCATCACGACGGGATCGCCCGCTATGGCTTTGCGCAGGCTGCCTTCGATCAGGCTGTCCTTCAAAACAAACAGGTTTTCCTCGGTGAATTTATCGAGCGCGGCCGTGAACAACTTGTCCGCCGTCTCCACCCCCTGGGCAAGGTGCTTCGCTTCCTCCAACGCGCCCGTGGCCACGGTCAACTCGCCTTCCAGGGTCACGACTGTCGGGTCGATCTGGCTAAGGTCCGTATCCTTGAGACCCTGCTCCAGAGAGGCCAGGGTTGCGTCTGCCGCCTTCTTTGCGACCAAGACCGCGTCCCTTTGCGCCTGTAGACCGGTTACCTTCGCGCCGTACGAGATGTTGTCCTTTGCGCACGCGGCGTCTTTTCCGAGATCGTCCACGCTGACCCTGCGGCCCAATATGCGGACGGTCTTCTTGTAGTCGCATTTGTGGATATGGCCCTTTGCGTCGGATATTTGCCCGTCCAGGCTGCTGATTTGACTTTGGAGGTCGCTCACCCTCTTTCTCGCGGCCTCCAGCCCCTTCTCGCCGCTTTGCTGCGACCGCTTGGCTCGTTCTTTCTCCTCGGCGATCTGCTTGTTGAGGCCATCCACCTTTTTCTGCGCTGCGTCGACCTGGCTGACAAATTGGTTCAGTCCTTTGTTGATGCCGTTGATGACCTGCTCGATCGGTTTTTTCCCTCCGCTTCTCAGCCACCCCGGAAGATCCGAGGTAAGACGCGCATTGAGGCTCATGTCCGCTTTCGCCAGCTCCTGCGGGCTCAGACCGCCTTGGGGAGTGCCCGCCCCGGCGCGAAAATCGAACTTCATCAGCTCGCCCAAATCCAGGTTTGCGGCAAGCTCCATGTTGGTCAGATTTATCGCCATCTCGGCATCCTGGGGCTTGCTGAAAAGCTTCACGCCGCCCTGGATCTTGAAATAGGGAGGCGCGGGCGGGGAGATCGTCGCCTTGGCATCCAGCTTATTTTTGGTAAACTCGACCGGCCCGATGGAGAAATCCGCCATCTCTCCGAAAAGGATCAGGCCGCTTTCCGATATCTGGACCAAGGTCTTGCCGAGCGGCTGCGATTTCAGGATCAGCCACAGGTCACCCGCGAGCCTGATTCCACCCCCGTCCAGGTTCATCTCCGGTATGGACACGCCGGGGGAAGCGAAAGCGACATCCGCATTGGTAAGCCGTGCCACGGGAAAATTCGACTGGATGGGTTTGCCACCCGTCGCGGCCGCCACGCCGTTCGCCAGCGCAACCAGGTCCTCCAGGCCGATCTCACTCACCTTGCCCTCGAATGCTCCCTTGTCGATGACGCCCTCGGCCACCAGCACGCTGGCGCTGCCGGTGAGATCCACTTCTCGCTTGCCGATATGGGATTTCCCCACGAACGTCAACGTAACCTCTGAGGTGGCAGAGACCGACACTTCCAGGCGTGTGCCGGCATCCAATGTAAATCCGTTGATGCCGAGCGCGTTGGCCCATGGGCTGAGGGTTTTGCCCTGGAGGTCGATGGTGAATCCGCCAGTGGTATCCAGCTCGAAGGCGAGCGTGGAGTCAAACGCGACCGTCTCCTTTTTCATCTTGACATCGATGACCGTATCGATCGCCACACCCGTGGCGACCTTCACCCCCTGCAATGTGATGAAAAAGGAGGTCTGTGGGCTCTGGGGGAGAGCAGCGAACTTCAGCGCGGCCGGCAGCGTTATCGGAGGAATGTCTGCCGCCAGCGACAGTGAGGGCGCGCCGCCAAAAATTCCGCCAATCGCGCCCTGCAAAGGCAGGGTCTTTTGCTGGCCGAGCAAGGATGAGACGCCCTTGCCCATTGTGGACAAATCAATGGCCGAAACCAAATTCACGCCCTTGTCCAGCCGAACTCTTCCCTTCGGTGTGCCATAGATCTTCATGAGTTCCTGCTGCACGGCCATCGGCAAGTCGCTCACGAAGCCGTTTACCCCCGTCTCGCTCAAAACCAGCGCTACTTTGTTCATCTTGAGGCCGCCGAGCAACGGTTTGGCGAAACTCGGGAGCGGCAGGAACTTGGTCAAAGGGACGTCCTGAAACAGGGCGGCCAGGTTCCAGCCACCACCGCCTTGGAAGACAAAAGCGGTCACATCATGGAGCAGCGCCAGGTCGCTCTTGAGCGTGCCGCCGATAGCGCGGTTGGACAGCACCAGGTCGCGGAACCTCACTCCCTTAATATTAGGGATCTGCCCGATCCCCGGGATATCGCTCAGCGGAATGTCCGCGCCGGTGAGTTCCAGTTCGGCATCCGTGACCGTGCCGCCTTTCCCCGCCAACTCCAGCTTGACGGTCAGGTTCTTCACCTTGCCGAGATCGGTCACGCCGGAGAGGGTGAAAGAGGAAGTCGCCCCGAACGAGGCCGAAAGGTTGACATTGCGCACGTTCAGCCAGGTAATGCCTAGCGGCTGGCGCCAGACATCAGGCAGCGCGCCCGATATCGCGAGCGTGTCGCCGGCGGCCGCTTGGGTCAGCGTGATCTTGCTGTCTACGGCCAGCGGCTTTCCGGTGCCCGCTTGAATGTTCAGCGTGGCGGCCACCGACATCTCGATGCCATTGCCGACCCCTTTGAAGGCAAGGAATGCGTTGCTGGCAGTTACCTGTTTTTCCACGCCGGGCAAATTGATGGAACCCAAAGGAATCTTCAGATCGAGCATGTCCAGGAAGGCCTGCGCCAATCGTCCGCCCACCGCCCCCGCGCCTGTTAGAAGGCCGGGATCCATCATGCCTTTCAGCGGAAGGGAGGTGCTGCGGCCATGGCCCACCTTGTTCAGCAGGCTTGCCACCTGACCTAAGGCCTGCAAGTTCGCGCTGACATTCAGCCCGGCCTTTAGATCCAGCGTTGACACCCCAAGGTGCGCCGCCACCGGAGCCGGAAGTTTCACCCCTGTCGCGGCATTTTCAGCCGGCGCCAGGACAAACCCCGGCTTCGCGAGTTGCACATCCGCCAGAGGCGTGCCGTTCAAAATGCTCAGCAGCGACGGCAGCTTCAGTGTCCCGTCCAGAATGAAAGCGGCGTTCGCCTTCGACTGCCGCTCGCCCTTAAACATCACCACCGTGAAGTTCAGCTCCTGCAGGCTTACTGTCCCGCTGGTGTAACCTGTCCCTGCCGCGAAGTCCTTCACTTCAAGGCTGTCCAGCCCCGGCACCGACCAGCCCAGCATCTGCCCAACAGTCATCTTTATGTCCAGCGCGACGTCGTAGCGCGCCGGTGAGCCACCGGAGAGCGTCACAGTAAAGCTCTTCGGGCTAACCCCGCCGACTGTGTATTTCCCGGCCAGAGTGAAGCGGTTCTTGGTCGAGGCCTGCTCATCCACCAGCGCGTCGAATGCCAACGAGTTGATGTTCGCCCCAGCCACCGGCACCGACAGCCAGCTCCCTGTCGGCTTGATCTCGGTGCTCTGGATCGACACGGTTCTCTTCACCGGGTCACGGCTGATCGCCACCTGCCCAAAATTCAGCCCCGACCCCACATTCACCGATAGGCTCGTGGAAATCTCCCATGCAATCTTTCCCGATACCCCCTTAATTGCAAGCTCGCTCTCGCCAAGCGCCAGATAAACCGGCTTCCACGGAGGAGTTACCCGACCCAGGGGGATATGAAGATCGAGACCATTGATGATTGCAGTTTGCAGAGTGCTGTCTCTCGACATCAAGCCGGACAGCATTCGCGCATCGACGCTGCCGGTCAGCCGTAGGCCAATGATTTTCGAGCCGAGACCCGAAACGAAGGCTGCCGCCCCGCCCGTGAGGGACACCCCGGACATGACTTTCACGCCAGTGGTGAGAGTCACATTAGTCCCTTTCGGCAGCGACCCTATGACTGTGGGGAGCTGGATCGTCGCGCCGCTGTTCGCCAGTGGCACGATGAAGACGATCACGTTGTCCAAGGCGATCTCATCGAGCGCCGTGCCGCGCAGGGATGGCCAGAAGGCCGTCAAATTGAGCTTAGGGTAAAAAAAGGCTATGTTGAACGGTCGCTGATTGTCGGCCTTGAACCCGACGACAGTAGGCTTGGGCAACGCAGGATTCTCATATTGCAGCGTGCCGCTGAAAGTATTCGCGGCCACGGACACCTCCGAGAGGATTCTGGTTCCAAGACCATAGGCGTTCCACCCGGCGAGATCCTGCAATTGCCTGGAGACCGCCTTGCCGGGTCCGGTGGCGGAGGGCTTACCAGTCTGAGCAAAGGCTTTTGCGGAAACCAAGAAAGCCAGAGCAACCAGACAGTACATCAATCCGGCCCGGCTCCGAGAAAGTAGAACCCCGTAGCTATCTCGCGACATGCTACCCTCCTTTGTTGCGGACTACATGGGCCGTGCGCAGCTTCCGACTGCAGCACTTTTCAGCGGTCTGTTTTAAGGTTTTAAAATCCCCTCCTCTTCCTTGATGGTGAAGGCCTCCTTTGCGGCAAGCGGGACATCCAGGTCGGGCGTCCAGATGTGCGGCGTCACGAAGATAACCACCTCCTGCTTGGTATCGCTTCTCTCCTGATCCGCGAAGAAGATGTTCAGGAGGGGTATGCGCCGGAACCACGGAAAGCCGGCGTTGCTATAGCTTTGGCGGTTGAGGATTAAACCGCCGATAATGATGCTCTGCCCGCTCTCGACCTGCGCGTTGGTGGTCGCCTTATTCTTGTCTACCTCCACGGCAACGTTTTGCACGGTGGGTACGAACTCCGAATCTTCAACATCAATATCCATACGGACCATGCCGTCGGAAAGCACGACGGGAGTCACGTTCAGTAACACCCCGCTCGAGACCGCGGTAGTCGTCGTCACGGGGGTGCCTTGTTGGGGGGTCTGAACAATCACATAGCGATCCCGGGTGATATTGATTGTCGCCTGTTTGCCGCTGCGGGTGGCCACGTACGGCCGCGAAATGATCCGGGCCTTATCCTGCGAAACCAGAGCATCCAGAGCGGCCGTAAACTGGAGACCCGTGTGGGCGCCTGCCGTGTTGGTAAAGGTTATGGCCCTGTCGGTCAAGGAGCCAAAGCCGGTCGTCAAATCGCTCAGCCGCCCTTGCCGCAATTTGGATATATCCGCCCCTAGTTGCTCCAGCTCCGAGCTGTCGAATTCCACGACCAGAAATTCCAGCACGACATGAGAAGGGTCGCGATCCGCCCTTCTGATCACTGTCGCGGCCTTGGCCAGGTCCTGAGGCGAGCCTGATAGAAAGAGCGTGCTGGTGAACGGCTGCATCCCGTACAGCACCGGCTTGCTCCCTGTCTGCGGATTGACGGGAAAGAGGGCATCCAGAAGAGACGACAGGGTGGTCATGTCGGCATGCTTGACCGGGATTTCGATCTGCGTGGACGGTCCCGTGGAAGCCGCGGCCGGGCCCGCAGACGCGCCAGGGGAAGGAGCCGCAGACGGTGGCGCCGGGGCGAGCGCATCGTCCTGCCGTCCCGCCCTTATCACCAGGATGCCTTCTCGCCTTACGCTGGAGTAGCCCTGTGACCCGAGGATAATATTAAGGGCTTGAGAGAACGGGACATTGTCAAATCTGGCGGTGACTCTTCCGGCGAGTTCGACACTTTCCAGCAGATAGGGCGTATTCGTCTCATCAAGGAGCCGCTCCACCACGACAGGCAAGGAGGCATTAGCCAGATTCACGCTCACCAGGAACTCTTTCGTAGGGTCGGACCGGACCACCTTGAGCGTCTTGATTCCCTGCTCCTGGCGCTTCTTGCGTTGCTCGAGGAGCTGCGCGTTGCGCTCTCTGTAAGCCTCCATGAGCGCGGCAAGGTCCTTGTCCTGTTTGACCGCGGGGAGAGCGCATCCGAGAAGGGTGAGGCAAAGTAACGTAAGGAGCTTGCGGAGCATGGTGATTAGATTCTGTTTTCGTGCGGCTGCAGGCTATTCAATCGCAGGAATGATGTCAACCTAGAAGAGCCTTAAGAAACAATTCTCTAAGGCCCGTTGGGGACCTATCCCGGAGGCCTCAGACGTTGACGGGGTTTTCAGAGAGGCTTTTTACGGAAAAGAAACGGTCATAGCATGCGCGGATGCGCTCACGCCGCGTCTCATAATCGCGCAGCAGGAGCGCTCCGGGATGGTTTTTCTTGCTCCCTTTGTAGCCTAAGGCCTGTGCCACCGCGTGAAGCTCATCGGCCTCGCGCTCCAAAGTGTCGATGGACTGATCGCGCTGGAGTCTCAGCCGGTGGTCCAGGCGGCGCAAGAAGAGATAGCCTTCTGAGAGCAG
>DNRQ01000226.1 GCA_003499925.1 Geobacter sp. | reverse complement strand
ACCAAATACACCGTATCGGCAGAGAAGATGCTGGTTGATCGGGCGCAATTGCTGACGCTGACCGCCCCTGAGATGACGGTTCTTTTGGGCGGTATGCGCGTCTTGAATGCCAACTTCGTACAGTCCCAACACGGCGTCTTCACCGAGCGGCCGGAGATGCTCACCAATGACTTCTTCGTGAATCTGCTCGACATGAGCACCACGTGGAAGGCTGCCTCGGAGGCCGACGACGTGTTCGAGGGCCGTGATTGCGCAACGGGCGACCTGAAGTGGACCGGCACCCGTGTCGATCTCATCTTCGGTTCGAACTCCCAACTCCGGGCCTTGGCGGAAGTCTACGGATGTGAGGACTCCCGGGAGAAGTTCCTGCACGAATTTGTAGAGGTGTGGAATAAAGTAATGAACCTTGACCGTTTCGACCTCGCCTGATCGTAGCATAAACGTCCGCTAACAACCGGTTCCCGCGGCCGGCGTACCGCCGCCGCGGGGAGGCGGAGGGAGGTCGCTTGCCGCGGGACCGATGCGCGGCAGGGGATTCCCGGCGTCTCGGTACCCTTGCCGGGGCAGCTCCCGGTCTGCGCTGAGCGCGCGCTTAAGGGGAGGCTGGAGTTCCGGCGGCCAAGGCTTCCACCCGATGCGACGGGGGAGGAAACCCGGCGCGAAAATATCTTCGATCCTGCTGGCGGGCGAGAAGGGGATCCGGCTCTCGCTGGCGGGGGTCCTCCATTTCAGTGTATCTAAGTTTCAGTGATTGCTGCTTTTATGTCTGCTGGTCGGACTGGAGTTCAAGCTGACTGCGCATCTCTCTGTCACAATGTCACTTCTACAATCTTGGCCTGTCTGATACAATGAGATCATAAATGGAGGCTCCGGTTTTAAAAGCAATACCCGAGGAAGTATCTCGATTTGTCTCAGTCGGAAATTGATTCCCAGATATCACGCTTGGGATCAGAGGCACAGGGTGAAAGCGCTGGTTCGGACAGTCATTATTCTTCTCGTTCTCCTTGGCCTCTCCAGCCCCCCTAGTGAAGCAACCGAAAAGATCCAGTCCCTGTGTCAGTTCCATTATCCGACCGATTACCTGTATGAGTGGGATTGCGTGCGGCTCACTTCCAGAGACTCCCCCTACCGGGTCTTCGGCAAGCTCTGGCAGGACGGGCTCCGCTTCAACCGCATGGATCAGCGCCATTTCCTGGAAGGATTGTGGATCAAGGTCCCCCGGCGCGTCGAAGAGATCAGGGGCTTTACGGCGATGCCTCCAACCTTCCCCGACGCCGAACAAGAGCCACAGTTCATCCTGATCGATCAGAACGAGATGTTCCTGGGGGCCTACGAGTTCGGCAGGCTGGTTTTCTCCACACCGGTCGCGGTCGGCGTCGAGGGGTACCGCCTGCAAAACGGCTCCTACCGGGTCGATGCCATTGACCCCTGGCACGCATCGAATCTCTACCCGGTCGAGGGAACCGATTGGGCCTACCCGATGCACTACGCTCTGCGCTTCCACATCGATAAAAGGGAGGATGGCTGGACCTCCTACTGGCTCCATGGCCGCGACGTTCCCGGATATCCCGCGTCCCATGGCTGCATCGGTCTCTACGACGAGGAGATGCAAAAGGAGTACTACGGTGAACCGGCGCGACCCGTGTTCATGGACGCCAAAAAGCTGTACCTGTGGGTGGTCGGCGACAACCTGGACACCGGGACCTTCCAAAGGATCAAATACGGCCCCAAAGTGCTCATAATGAGCACACCTCCGGCGGGTCTGACAGAGTAGACCGGCTCTTTACCCGATCCGCGTTTTATTATAGCGCTATCTATTTCGCCGATTGGGGTGTATAGTTGTGAATCTGTTGTTGGAATCACGGATGCTCACACCCGTCCCAACGAGTCAGTTTCGTCAGATCTCTCCGTCCACCGGTCATCATCATTTACGTGCAGAGTAATAGATCGCACATCCTGACGGTCCGTTCTCAAAAGAACTGCCGGCACCAAGCACGTCTTCGCCCTTGCAAAGTCGACGCTGCTCTGAATGGAAAGCTAGGTGTGTGACGACGCAGGGGGATGCTGATCCCCTGGATATGTAGGCTAATACAAGGGAGAAAACAGATGATTGTCAAACGCGGTAGCGTAGTGAGTCACACTGTGGCGCTGGAATGGGGCATCGGCAAGGTGACTGAGGTGAACGACATCAGGGCGACCATTCAGTTCAATGATGGTATGATCAGAAAGATTACCTCCTCCCATTTCACGAGTCTTCAGCCTGCCGATCCTGCCTCTTATCTGCCTCCCATGGAAAAGGTCCCCGTAGCCAAAGTGAGGGCGGTCAGAGCGGTTAGCGCCAAACCCAAGAAGGCCAAGAAATTGGAAGAAGCTTCGGTTTAAGCGACCGCTGTCCTGATAGGACGAGCTGCCCGAACAGCATCAGTAACGATCTGGGTGATTTCCAGAAAAAGGAAGGGCGGTTTATTTTGCGGTCGTTGAGCGCAAATGAATTGCCCTCTTTTTATGTGTTAGCTGCTCCAAAAATACCCCCATAGAAAAGAGGTTGATCATGGCCAAGCCGAATTTCCAGTTTCAGAAGCGTCAGAAGGAATTGGAGAAGAAGAAGAAAAATGAAGAGAAAATGCAGCGCAAACTGGAAAGAAGCAGTGGCGCCCAGGAACAGGTAGAGGATCAGCCAGAGCAGGAAACTGACGCTGCCGAGGAGTCGGCTGATTAGCCACCTCACGCCGCTCCGGGACTTTGGAAGGGTCGGTTGTCGGTAGGTACCGTAGGGGCGAATGATGGTTCGCCCGCATTTCTCAGGACTGCCCCACGCCGCCGCGCGGGCGCCTCTGGCCAAGAAGTAACTCCTGCAGTCATCTCCTCCCCATCCCCACCCTGCCCTCCCCNNTACCTCTCATTCCCTTAACTTAATTGCAGTGGGATTCGGGGCTCCCGCCTCCCCCTTCAGAAGGTGGGGCGACGGCATGATCCCCTGAAGCGACCGGATAGTCGCGTCACGGTGCTGCATCGTATTTTCCGACTTGCCAAGACCAAAGTTGCCGTCATACTTTCTCATTATGAGAATGTGCATCGTGCCGTTTTCTGTGAGAGGAGGTCGTCATGAAATGTCCGGTATGTAAGAACCATCTTCAGGTCGATACACAATTACACTCAGACGGTTTCAAGGAAGGAATTACCGAATGCAGCATCTGTGGTGCTGTTTGGTCGGTGAATCACGGGGTGACCGAGATTGTAAAAGATCCGCAGCTTGAGTCGTTTCTTGAAGTGCAAAGCGAGTGTGTCGAAGGCGATGACTACAGTCTAAGCGGAGAAGACAACCCGTAACGCTCCTTTTCTTCGCTTATCTGACCGCTACCCGTCTGATCCGAATTTCCCTCCAGCCCTCATGCTTTCCTCCGCTGCCCCTGTCCTGCCGGGACAGGGGCAGCGCCGCTTACCTCCTCCCCAAGCACGCCAGCCGCTCCGCCGATTGACAGCTCCAATGATAACGCGTACCCTGACGGAAATCTGGTCAAAGAGAGGTTCCTCAGGCATGAAATCGCTAAGTATCATCGGCTGCGGGGCGGTCGGCAAGACGCTCGGACGCCTTTTGCACCAGGGCGGACTCTTCGAACTGCGTGACATCCTGAACCGCTCCCTGGCAAGCGGCGCAAGCGCCGCAGCGTTCATCGGGGCCGGGCGGGCTGTATCGAATCATGCCGAGCTGCGCCCGGCGGACCTTTACCTGATAGCCGCCTCCGACGACGCCATCGCC
>DNRQ01000057.1 GCA_003499925.1 Geobacter sp. | reverse complement strand
CTGAAGATTAGCGCTAATCGGTAACAAAAAAGGGGGGTCACTGGGGCTATTGGGGAGGTGCAGCGCCGCACTCTTCCGGGTCTCCCTGAAGCTTGGCGACCGTATGCGGGACTGCGGGCCAGACGAACCCGATGCACTCGGTCGCTCCTTTCGGGCTCCCCGGCAGGTTGATGATCAGGGTGTTCTTGCGGATGCCGGCGACCGCCCGGGAGATCATGGCGTGGACCGTCTTTTTCAGGCTCTCCATCCGCATCACCTCGCCGAAGCCCGGCAGAAGCCGGTCCACGATGCGTTCGGTCGCCTCCGGAGTGACATCGCGAGGCGACACGCCGGTTCCGCCCGTGGTGAGGATCAGGTCGAACCTGCCGCTGTCGGCCCACTGGACGAGCTTTTCCGAGATGAGCTGCGCCTCGTCCGGGATCACTTCGGTGCAGGCGACCGTGACGCCGCGCTCTTCCAGCCAGCCCTTCAGGGCCGGCCCGCTTCCGTCCGCCCTCTCACCGGTAGAGCAGCGGTCGCTTAGGGTTAATATGGCAGCTTGCATTTGGTTTTTCCTTTTTATGGACTTAATGGACTTTGTGGACTCAACATGCCTGTTCAACTGGATTTTTGGAAGACGCCGCTCTTGCCTCCCTCCTTGAAGTGCAGGGAGATGTCTGAGATCACGATCCCCTTGTCGCTCCCCTTGCACATGTCGTAGACGGTCAGGGCGGCTAGGGCCGCGGCGGTCATCGCCTCCATCTCTACGCCGGTCCGCTCGAAGGCTCGGACTGTGGCCAGGACCTCTATTCGACCCTCTTCCTCATCGACCTGGAACTCGACGGCTACGTGGTGGATGGCAAGCGGATGGGAGAGCGGTATCAACTCCGGCGTCCGCTTGGCCCCGGCTATCCCCGCCAGCCGTGCCACGCCCAACACGTCCCCCTTGGCGACACGACCCGATACGATAGCCTGCACCGTTTCCGGCTTCAGGGTCAGCACGGCTCCGGCAACCGCAGTCCGCATGGTGGGCTGCTTCATACTCACATCCACCATGATGGCATTTCCGCTTTCATCGAAGTGATTGAATGACATCGCCTAAGCCTCCATTTCCAGTGTCGAATCGAGTATGTGCAGATCCACTTCTTCGCCGGCCCGGAACTCGGTCCGGTCGGCGGGAAGCAGCGCCAGGGCGTTGCAACGCAGCATCGTCTTCAGTATCCCGGTGTTCTGATCGCCGGAGGTGCTGGCGATGTAGCGCCCTTCTTCCACTGCGACCCGCACCCTCAGGAAATTGACCTTCCCCGCCTTCTTGCGCACGTCGTCCTTGAGATAACCGCGCACCGTCCTTCTCAGCACGTTGCTATGTCCCATCATCTTCAGCAGTGCAGGCCGGGCGAATTCCTCGAAGGTGATCATGGTCGAGACGGGATTGCCCGGTAGCGAGAAGACGGGGGTGCTCCCCT
Organism: Geobacter sp.; assembly: GCA_003499925.1. Taxonomy (GTDB): domain Bacteria; phylum Desulfobacterota; class Desulfuromonadia; order Geobacterales; family Geobacteraceae; genus Geomonas. The sequence continues at coordinate 5,433 of DNRQ01000057.1, read as the reverse complement.
TCAATGCGAAGGCGGTCGGCCCCCCCGGCTTGATCCCTATCTTCCAGAACTCTTCCTCGACTCCGAGCTCGGCCAGGGTCTCGCGCACCAGATCACGGTCGCCGGCGGAAACGCCCGCCGAGGTGATCAGGACGTCGGCCTGCAACCCCTCGGAGAGCAGGGCGAGATGGCTCTCCTTGTTGTCCCTGGCGATCCCGAGGATGACCGGCTCGGCCCCGCAAAGCTTAACCGCAGCGGCCAGGGCCATGGTGTTGGAGTTCACGATCTCGCTCTCCTTGGGCTCGGTGCCGAGTTCCACCAGTTCGTCGCCGGTGGAGACGATGGCAACCCGTACCCTTCGGTATACCGGGACCATTACGGCGGCGAAGGAGGCCAGCAGGCTGACCTGGGGGGGAGCGATCACCGTTCCCTTGGCGACGACCGGCTCGCCGCTTGCCACGTCTTCGCCCCTGAAGCGGATGTGCCCATGCTTTTTGACCTGCTGCAACAGCGTCACGGTTCCTTCAGCTTCCTCGGTCTCCTCGAAAGGGACCACGGCGTCAGCACCGGGGGGAATCGGCGCTCCGGTCATGATCCTCGCGGCGCACCCCGACATGACGGCGTCGTCCGAACTCACCCCCGCAGGAATGTAGTCGGTCACCCTGAGGGTGACACCGGGAGCGCAGTCGGCGCTTCTGACGGCGAATCCGTCCATGGCCGAGTTGTCCCAGCGCGGCATGTCCCACGGTGCCGAAAAATCCGCAGCGATGACCCTCCCTGCGGCTTCTAAAAGAAGCACCCGCTCGACCCCCGCAGGGGCAACCTTTTCCAGAATTCTGCGCCTGGCTTCCTCGAAGCTGATCATTTACTTTACCTCTTGTTCCTGTGGTGATGGGATAATGCGTTTATCGCGGAAACAAAAAAGGGTCCTGCTCCCATGAGGAGAGGACCCCGGACGCTCAAGCGGCGGAGGTTCTCCTTTCCTAAAGGGAGGCGGTGCCGTTTCCGGCAGCACCCATTGGCCGGGGCCTCTTGGGGAATGGTCCCTTTAGGTAGCCTCGGCTCGGAGATCAGCTATTTATGTCTCAAAGCCATAGCATATTTCCGGCGAAATAAACAATTATTTTGCCTTAACGGTGGCGGGGCGCAGCTGCGCTCGGCGGCGCCTCTCAGGTGTAAGCTGCTGTAAATACGGTGCATCTGTCCGGAAGCGGTGCCGGCGGGGCATGGGTATGTATACGCTTGGCGACGGGTTGTCTCGATTTTGCAAAGGGAGTATCTTGGCTGAGGTGCCGTGAATTCGTTTACCTCTCGACCTGTTTCGTGCTATAGCGGGCGTAGCGGTCAACAACCTGCGGCCCGACTCCATTTTTCAGGAAATCACAAGATCATGTCACTTATCGATACCTATGGCAGGCGCATCAACTACCTTCGGCTTTCCGTGACGGATCGCTGCAACCTCCGCTGCAGCTATTGCATGCCGGAGGCGGGGGTAGAAAAGCTCTCACACACGCAGGTGCTCTCCTACGCGGATCTCCTCAGGATATCGGCCGAGGCGGTCGCGGCCGGAATAGAGAAAATCAGGGTGACCGGGGGCGAGCCTCTGGTGAGGAAGGGCATCCTGCATTTCCTGAGCCTGCTCGCGGAACTCCCCGGGCTCAAGGAGCTGGTACTGACCACCAATGGCCTGCTCCTGAAGGATATGGCCCAGGGGCTGTGGGATGCGGGCGTGCAACGGCTCAATATCAGTCTGGATTCACTCCAGCCGGAAAACTTTGCCAGGATCACCCGTGGTGGCGACCTGGCCCTGGTGCTGGAAGGGATAGATGCCGCCGAACGCGCCGGCTTCCCGCCGCACAAGATCAACGTGGTGGTGATGCGCGGGGTGAACGACGCGGAGATCTTCGATTTCGTGCGACTCAGCATCGAGCGTCCCTACGCGGTCCGGTTCATCGAGTACATGCCGACCTGCGGCGATGGCGACTGGCGCGCCCTTTGCGTTCCGGGGGCAGAGATCATGGAGCGCATAGCGGAGCGCTTCAGCATCGAGGAGTTTGGCAGCTCCGAGCGCTCCGGCCCCTCCAAGAATTTCCGGGTGCAGGGGGCGCTTGGCTCGCTCGGCATCATCACGCCCATGACCGGCCATTTCTGCCACGCCTGCAACCGTCTCAGGGTGACGGCTTCAGGGATCGCCAAGGGGTGTCTCTTCTCCGGAGCCGGGGTCGACCTGAGGCCTGTGCTTGCGACCGGGGATGATGCGCTTTTGCGCCAGGAAATCCTGCGTATCGTCGAGGCCAAGCCGGGGCGGCACCAGGTGGCTGAAGAAGGGGTGGAGACGGCCCCCTTCGCCATGTCGAGGGTAGGGGGGTAAATGCTCCCTCGCCCGCCGGGAGAGGAAATGTCGGGTTGGAAATTACAAAGCAGTCAGGACTACTCAGTTAAAAAAGGAGCAAGCATGAAAGGGAAGGTACTGGCGGTGAATGTCAGCGAGAATAAGGGAGAGCGCAAGACTCCGGTCGCCTCGGTGACGCTTCGCGAGGGGCACGGCATCGAAGGGGATGGGCACGCGGGCGACTGGCACCGTCAGGTGAGTTTGCTGGCCATGGAGAGCATCGCCAAGATGCAGGCCATGGGGCTTTCGGTAAAAGAGGGCGATTTTGCCGAAAACATAACCACCGAAGGGGTGGATCTGGTAAGCCTGCCGATCGGAAGCAGGATCGCGCTGGGGGAGACGGTACTTGAGGTGACCCAGATCGGGAAGGAGTGTCACACCCGTTGCGCGATCTTCTACCAGGCGGGAGACTGCGTCATGCCGAAAGAGGGGATCTTCGCCAAGGTGCTGACCGGCGGCGTGGTGCGACCGGGGGACGAGGTGGAAGTCTAGAGGCGGGACAATACGGTCCTTATTCCTGTCCCCATCCCCACCCTGACCCTCCCCTTCAAGGGGAGGGGCGGGGCGGGGATGGGGTAGAGTCTGCGGAAGATCATTGCAAATCAGGAATGGTTTTGAAGCCTTTCCTCTGCCCTCTCTGCGCATGCTCTTGATCCCCTCAAGCTGTAGCTAAACCCGCACCCCGTTCGCCTGTCGCAGAGTTTCTCCACCCGCAACAACTCCTCACTCGTCTGAATCAGAAGGTTCTTCTCCTCCAACTCCGCCGTCCGCATCTGCACTTTCTGCCCCAGGCTCCGGTTCAGCTCGATGATGCTGCTTTCTGCGCTCCACCAGTGAGCGGCTCATGTCGTTGAACCTCTCCGCCAGATCCCTCCCCTTCGTTGCAGATCTGTATCTTTTCTGTGCCATATCCTGATGCTTGCCTCGCTCATCATCCGCGTCTGCCTGAGGTCCCTACCTGGCCAAAATGTCACACATCATGACAAAACTGCGCATCTTTATGGATATCCTAATGTTGTATACCGATTCGGGTTTTCGGCGGCAGCAGCGTGATTTCGGCAGCTTGCAGGTATACAACCGTTTTCCCGGATGCTGTAAACGTGCTGGCATGGCAATTGCCGTATACAGATCGCCCATCTCAGGATGGCTATGCCATTTATTGTTGAAAAGGAGAGATTCACATGGCTGTTTCACGAAGGGAGTTTCTGCAGGGAGGGGCGGTCGCTGCGGCGCTGGCGCTTTCCGGCAAAAAGGCGGAAGCGGCGGTCGATTCCCCGCTGATGCGCACCAAGGGGCTCAAGAGCTCGACCACCATCTGCCCGTTCTGCGCGGTGGGGTGCGGTCTGGTGGTGCACACCAAAGGCGGCAAGGTCGTCAATATCGAAGGGGACACCGAGCACCCGATCAACCAGGGAGCGCTCTGCTCCAAGGGGAGCGCGCTCTTCCAGGTGGCCAACAACGAAAGGCGCCTGCAGAAGGTGATGTACCGCGCCCCCGGCTCCGACAAGTTCGTCGAGAAGTCGTGGGACTGGGCCATGGAGCGGATCAGCGAGAAGATGAAGGAGACCCGCGACCGGACCTTCAAGGCGAAGGAGATCAACAAGAAGGACTCCAAGGAATACCTGGTGAACAGGACCGAGGGGATGGCCTTTCTGGGGGGCGCCGGCCTCGACAACGAGGAGTGCTATCTCTGGAGCAAGTTCGCCCGCTCCATGGGGGTCGCCAACCTGGAACATCAAGCCCGAATATGACACTCCGCTACAGTCGCCGGTCTGGCGGCTTCGTTTGGACGTGGGGCAATGACGAACCATTGGATAGATCTGAAGAACAGCGACGCCATCCTCGCCATCGGATGCAACCCTGCTGAGAACCACCCGATTTCCTTCAAGTGGATCGAGGCAGCCATAGATAACGGCGGCAAGCTGATCGCCGTCGATCCCCGCTTCACCAGGACCGCCTCCAAGGCGGACCTCTACGCGCAGATCCGTCCCGGCACCGACATCGCCTTCCTGGGGGGGATGATCAACTACGCGCTGCAAAACGACCTGACTCACCGGGAGTACGTGCTGGAGTACACCAACGCCTCCTTCATCGTGAACGAGAAGTACGACTTCGAAGAGGGGCTCTTTTGCGCCTTTGACGATCAGGAGAAAACCTACGATCCCAAGGCATGGGCCTACGACGCGGACGGCGCCGGAGTCCCCAGGCGCGACCTGACCCTGAAGGACCCGCGCTGCGTGTACCAGCAGATGAAGAAGCATTTCTCGCGCTACAACGTGGATATGGTCTGCTCGATCACCGGCACCAAGAAGGAGGAGTACCTGGCGGTCGCCAAGGCCTTCTGCGCCACCGGCCGCCCGGACAAGGCGGGGACCATCCTCTACGCCATGGGGATCACCCAGTCGACCCACGGCACCCAAAACGTGCGCGCCGTCGCCATGCTGCAGCTTCTGCTCGGCAACATCGGGATCGCGGGGGGGGGCGTGAACGCGCTGCGCGGTGAAAGCAACGTCCAGGGCTCCTCGGACTACGGCCTGCTGTTTCACCTGCTCCCGGGCTACCTGAAGTCCCCCGAGTTCGACAACGTCGACCTCAAGGGTTACCTGGAGAAGTGGACCCCCAAGACCAAGGACAAGAAGAGCGCCAACTGGATGGGGAACACCCCGAAATACACGGTGAGCCTCCTGAAGGCGTGGTACGGCGAGAACGCCACGGCCGAGAACGGCTTCTGCTACGACTACCTCCCCAAGAGAAGCGGCAACTACTCCTTCATGAAGCTGATGGAGAAGATGGGCAAGGGCGAGATGGAGGGACTGGTCTGCATGGGGCAAAATCCCGCCGTGGGCGGTCCGGATTCCCTCAAGACCCGCGAGGCGCTCGGCAAGCTGAAATGGCTGGTCACGGTCGATCTCTGGGAGACCGAGACCTCGATCTTCTGGAAGCGTCCCGGCGTAAACCCCAAGGATATCCAGACCGAGGTGTTCATGCTCCCCGCCGCCTCCTCGGTGGAGAAGGAGGGAAGCATCTCCAACTCCGGCCGCTGGGCCCAGTGGCGCTACAAG
>DNRQ01000085.1:60661-61076 GCA_003499925.1 Geobacter sp. | reverse complement strand
GCCGTAGACCTTGTTGGTCGACATATGTATGAAGGGGGATTCGGGGCAGAACTGCCGCGCGGCCTCCAGAAGGTTGAGGGTCCCCACGGCGTTGGTGTCGAAGTCGTCGTAGGGGATCGCCGCCGCCCGGTCGTGGGAAGGCTGGGCCGCGGTATGGATGATGGCGGCAGGCCTCAGCTCCCTGACCAGGTCCAGCACACCCTGGCGGTCGCGGATGTCCAGCTCCATGTGGCGGAAGTCGGGGAGGGTTTCGACGAGCCGCTGCTGGCTCCAGCGCGTGTCCCCCTGNNCGATCAGGCCGGAGGAGCCGGTGATGAGTATCTTGGCTTTTCTTTGCTGCATTGGGAACTCTCCTTCTGTCGTATCTGCCCCTTGCTATCTTCCATCGGGCTTCCCCCCTCCCTAGCCCTCCCCC
>DNRQ01000085.1:27739-60605 GCA_003499925.1 Geobacter sp. | reverse complement strand
GGGGTGGGGGGGAGGGTGAGGCTTGTACGAGCTTTTCACCTGCTATTTCAAAGAAACATAATCCACCTTCAGCGAAACCCGCCGTGGGATGACCGGAAGATTCCAGAAACCCCCACTGCGCCTAAGCTCCGCAACGGCGCTTTTTATGGCGGCGGGGTTTGCCGACGGGTTAGGCGTCGAGCCGTCCGCGAGGGAGGCCAGGAGCAATTCCGGCAGGCTCTGCGGCGCGAACAGGACTCCCCCCTGGAGCTGGCTCAGGTAGCATCTCCAGGCGTACTCCGATCTCTCGCCGTTGGCATGGGTCGCGGTGACCACCACATCGAGCTCCGGCGCCTTGAAGAGGGTCGCCGCCAGCCGCCACAACACCCCGTTGACGGCCTGCGGCTGATCGAAGCTGATGCGGAGCAACTCTCCCGGCGCCCCCTGCGCCGTCTCGGTGTACCGCATCACCCTGCCCGAGGGTTTCCCTGCTTCATTGGCTCGAAGTATGGTGAATCCCTCGACGACGTCGATGACCCGGTAGTGGGAACCAAGCGGCGGCAGCAGATCGGTGAGTTCGGCTACCGGGGATCTGTCATCGATGGCACTAGGGCCGATCACCACGATATCGGGGCGGCGCGCCGACGACAGGAACTCCGCTTCCAGGCGATGCGCACGGGAATGGGGCCCCGTGGAATAGAGCTGCAGGCTTGGTGACGGCGCCAGTTGATACCCCTCCACCCCTTCGAAGAGCAGCAACTCCCAGGGATAAAAGGTGATGCGAGGTTTGCTTCCCTTTGCCCCGAATGCCCGGCCGATCGCGTTCAGCCGGGAGAAGAGTTCCGGTTGGCTGTTCCCGATGAAGGCCCTCTTGGCCTGGAACAGTTCCGGCTCCTGCCCCTTGAACCCTTCGACCAGCCGGTGGCCCGAGGTCAGCCAATTGCGGGCCAGATTTGCCGCATTGTTCTCTCCCGGAAGGAACTTGAGCATCGGCAGATAGAGTACCAGGAGCAGCAGCGAGGCCGAGCAGAGCAACAGCTTCTCGCCCTTTCCCTTTGTCTTGAAACCTGTGAAGGAAACCAGGGCAAGTATGGCAAAGACCGGGGTGACACTGCCGTAGAAAAGTCTCATATGGGAAAGATCGGCTCTGACAAATCCATGCTTGAACAGCAACAGCATGGCTCCGAGAAACGCCATTATGAGACAGAGCGCGGCGCCTCGTCCAGCCATTTTTTTGGAAGCCTGCCAGGCCAGAACGCTCCCGCCGGCAAGATATACCAAGGCAATGACATAGTTGGGGGCACTGTAGGGGAGGTGCCTGATCATGACTTCCGAATACCTGCTCGCCGTCTCAAAGCCCAAGGTGAGATAGGTGAAAAGATGGTAACTTCCTGAACTGACCACAAACAGGGCGTACAAGGTCGCCAGATAACCTGAGATGCAGAGTAAAAAGGTTCTCGCTGCGATCTTTTTGCTGACAAGCAGCGACGTCAGCAGCACAAAGAGCGCAAACGAGGACATGATGCCGAAGGATATCTTGTACAGCACTCCGCAGGCACTGAGAATGATCAGTAGAACTATGCCGGTGAGGTCCGCCGTTTTCCGCAGGGAGCACGAGACGATCAGCAGGAATAGCGCGATGACCAGATGCACCTCGTGCGAGCCATCCATGCCTATGAAGGAAAACGGGAGGAGTATTACGGAGATGAGCCTGACGCGCCAGGAAAGGTCGACGGCATCGAAGATGCGCGAAAGATATCTGACGATGATGCCGGCAATGAAGAGCCCGAGAAGATAATACGGCAAGGGCTGAAATCGCTGCTGCCCCATCGGCGCCCCGAACCAGTGGGCAAGAGGGCCGTAGGTGAACCAGGAATCGCTCCCCAGCGAAAGACCGAGCTCCCTGAACTTGCCGAGAGCGTACCTCCACGAGCCGTCTATTGAATTACCCTCAGCCCAATCCTGTGGAAGTATCCAGAAGGAAAAGATGTACAGGGCAAGCATCAGCGCCGGCAGGCGGTTCTTTAACGACGACAGCATGGGGCTCATGCTTCCTTCCTCAACTGCGCCCGGTAACTCTGCCAATTCAGGAGCGGGCGCTACGGGGATCCTACTTCCGAGTCATCGGCACGGCATTAGCTAAAACCAATGCCGCAGCCGACAGTATCAGCCTAAATAAGAGCTGGATAATAGCAGAGTGAGCCTGATTTAGAAAGGAGATTGTGGTGCATACGGGGGAAATCGAATCTGGACATACTACTGCGGATGTACTATAATCGCGGGGTTCTCATATTGTAGTACAGTTCGTCCCGGCAATTCGGCAAGACCCCCTTCACAATAAGAGCGCGCCGATGACTTCTCCCCAAAACTTACTGTCTTCTGTTCCAAAACGGGCTTTGATCTGCGGTATATCGGGGCAAGACGGGGGGTATCTGGCCCGTTTCCTGCTCGACAGAGGGTACGAAGTATTCGGGACGGCCCGGGACGCCCAGATCGCACTATTTTCCAACCTGCAACTGCTCGCCATAAGAGATCGCATCACCGTTATCTCCATGGCCCTCAATGACTTCCGAAGCGTGCTACAGGTAATATCCAAGGTGCAGCCGGACGAGATATACAATCTGGCCGGTCAGAGCTCCGTCAGTCTCTCTTTCGAGCAGCCGGTGGAGACCCTGGAAAGCATCAGTATCGGCACTCTCAATCTGCTGGAAGTGATGAGGTTCATCGGTCGCCCCGTCAAGATGTACAATGCAGGTTCCAGCGAGTGTTTCGGCAATACCGACGGCCGGCCGGCCGACGAGATGACCCCTTTCCGTCCCCGCAGCCCATACGCGGTAGCCAAGGCGACCGCGCACTGGGAGGTGGCCAACTACCGCGAGGCGTACACCCTTTTCGCCTGCACCGGCATCCTTTTCAACCACGAGTCCCCCCTGCGCCCGGAACGTTTCGTCACCAGGAAGATCGTCGCCACCGCCTGCCGTATCGCGGCCGGCAGCGGCGAAAAGCTCCATCTGGGCAACATCAGCATCGCCAGGGACTGGGGCTGGGCGCCCGAGTATGTCCATGCCATGTGGTTGATGCTCCAGCAGGAGCTCCCCGAGGATTACGTCATCGCCACCGGCCAGACCAGCACGCTGGAGGAGTTCATCGATGCCACCTTTTCCCGTCTGGGGCTGGAGTGGAAGGATTACGTGGTCCACGATGCCACGCTGATACGTCCTTCGGAGATCATGCACAGCCAGGCAAATCCGGAAATGGCGGCCGAGAAGCTCGGATGGCGCGCCAAGCACAAGATGCTGGACGTGGTCACCATGATGACCGATGCCGAGATCAGGAGCAACGAGGCAAAACGGCCGGCCACAAAACCTCCCCCCTTTGAAAAAGGGGGGTCGGGGGGGATTTAGCCCAGGATGCCACAGCGTGCCGGTGGCCCCGAAGGCAAATCCCCCTAAATCCCCCTTTGTCAAAGGGGGACTTTCCGCTGCATCGATTCAAGCCGCTGATTAGGAGCAATCCGCGCAATGCACAAACACCCCTCCCCCGCCCCTCGCATCAAGGGAGGGGAGAAGACCGAGCGTGGGATTGGGTGCTTTTAAGTAACTTGGAGCTAACCTGCTGATTTTGTATCCAAGAGTCCCCTCCCCCGGAGGGGGAGGGTTAGGGAGGGGGAAGCCCAGCCAGTTCTTCCTAGAAGCCGGCAGTCTTCCCCCCTCCCGACCTCCCCCCTCCGGGGGGAGGAGCAAGTGGTGGACTGCTTGCGGAAGTAGTAGTTACTTTTTGATACAGGGCCGCCCCCGGCGGCGTGGGCGGCTTCTGAGTAAGTTCACCGTTTAACCTCCACGTCCCCTCCCCTTCAAGGGGAGGGTCAGGGTGGGGATGGGGATAGTACGGCAATCTTACTCCAGGACAAAACGCCGCCGCAGACGGGGTTGGTTGCTAATAGATATTCCCAACATTTTTCTGAGGTAAGTTATGAAGTCAGGGGTGATTACCTACGATTTTTTCCCCTTTATAGGCGGCATCGGAAGACTTACCTACACCTTGTACTGCGAGGTGAAAGGGAGGAACGTCCTCTTTTTCTCTCCCGCCGACAACTCGCTCCCCGGGCACGTACGGATCCATTTCTGGCCCATCCGCTTCATCAAGCAGGTCGGCGTCTCCATCTGGCTGCATCTCAACGCCCACAGGATCATCTCCGAATACGGCTTGGGCAAATTGAACGTCCATTCCGGCTCGGGCGGCGTCCTTCTGATCCGCAGGCTCCCGGTTCCCGTGGTCATCACCTGTCATCACACCTATTGGCAGCAGTATACCCATATCAAGTCGCAGTTCTGGAAGCGCATCTTCCTCCCCTTCGAAAAGAGAACCTACCGACTGGCCGACCAGATCATCTGCGATTGCGAGGACACCAGAAGGGTCCTGCTTGAGCGTTACCGGATCCCGGCGGAAAAGATGTCCGTGATCCACTGCGCCGTCGATGCGGAAAAGTTCCATCCGGAACAGACCGAAAAGAAGGCGAACTCCCTGGTCTACATCGGCCGCATCGACACGCGCAAGGGGATCGAATTCCTGATCAGAAGCATGCCGCTGGTGGTGCAGCAGATTCCCGATGCCCACCTCACCGTCGGAGGCAAGGGGTGCGATCTGGAGAAAATGAAGGCCCTGGCAGCCAAACTGGACCTGGAGCGCAACGTCACCTTCCTCGGTTTTGTTCCCGATGACCAGTTGAACGGCCTGTACAACCAGGCCCAGTGCGCCGTGGTCCCCTCGATCTTCGAGGGATTCGGGATCACCGTCATCGAGGCGCTGGCGGCCGGGACCCGGGTGGTCGGCACCGACGTGGACGGCATTCGCGAGTCCTTGAGCAGCGGGGAGAACGGTCGGCTCGCCCCCTACGGCGACCACCGGGCCTTTGCCGATGCCATCGTCGCCGAGCTGAGGAGCCCCCGAAGCGCCCCTCAGCTGCGCCCGGAGTACCAGGTCGACCGGTTCAGGGAGCGCTACCTGGAAGTACTCAGTTCATGAATGCACGCTGGACCAGGTATCTGCCGGAACTCCTCAGGGAAAAGCTCGATGGACGTCAGGAGCTCCAGCAGGTCGTGGTCAACACCGGATGGCTCTTCTTCGACAACATCATCCGGATGGGGGTGGGGCTTTTCGTCAGCATCTGGGTGACGCGCTACCTGGGACCGGAGCGGTTCGGGGCGCTGAGTTACGCCACCGCATTCGCCTTCATCTTTTCCTCGGTCGGCGCCCTGGGACTCGACTGGGTCGTGGTGCGCAACCTGGTACGCAGCCCGGAACAGCGCGATGAAATCCTGGGGAGCGCCTTCGCTCTGAAGCTTCTGGGCGGCATCGCCACCTTCGGTTTGTCCGTTGGCGCCATCGTCCTGATCCGCCCCGACGATCGGCTCTCCACCTGGCTCGTGTCTGTTATCGCCCTGGGCACCGTATTCCAGGCCTTCGGCGTCATCAACTTCTGGTTCCAGTCCCGGGTTCAGGCCAAATACAGCGCCTATGCCAGAAGCATATCCTTCCTGATCATCTCGCTGGTCAAGATCGTCCTGATCCAGCTTGAGGCACCGCTGACGGCCTTTGCCTGGGCAGCCCTGGCCGAGGTCGTCTTCGGTGCCGCTGGTCTTCTGGCCGCCTACCGGATCAGCGGACAGCATCTCAAGGCCTGGCGTTCAACGACGACGATGGCCAAGGAGTTGTTGCGGGACAGCTGGCCGCTGCTGCTAACCGATATCGTCATGCTCGCCTACAGGCGCATTGACCAGGTCATGATCGGTGAAATGGTAGGAAGTTCCGAGGTTGGGATTTATGCGGTGGCGGTGCTGCTGGCCGAGGTGTGGCTCTTCATACCTATGGCGATAACTTCGTCCGTGTTTCCAGGCGTTGTCGAGGCGCGGCAGCGCGGCGAGGAGTTGTTCCAGGACCGCCTGCAGCGCTACTACAACCTGATGTCGTTTCTGGGCTGGGTGGTTGCGGTGCCGGTGACGCTGGTAGCGAACTGGGCCGTGTTGCGGCTCTTCGGTCCCTCCTACTCAATGGCAGGCCCCATGCTGACCGGCCTGATCTGGGGCGGACTCTTCATAAACCTCTCCATCGCGCGCAGCTCCTTTCTCACCATCATGAACTGGACCCGGCTCCACTTCATCACTGACCTTCTCGGCTGCCTGCTCAACGTGGCACTGAATCTCTTCCTGATCCCGCGCTACGGCGGCATGGGCGCGGTGATCGCCTCGCTCATCTCCTACTGGTTCGTGGCCCACGGCTCCTGTTTCCTGTTCAAGCCGCTGCTCAGGACCGGGACCATGCTGACCAGAGCGATGCTGTATCCCAAGATCTGGTAAAGTCAGACTGAAGGATTACCTCCACCAAAAATTAAGGCTGAAGAACCAAAGGTGACGGGTACAACCCGCCCTCAACCCTTGACCTCCAGCCTTTAATGTTAAACCTGCAACTTTGGTTCTTCCGTATGAATCAGTCGTGCGCGAAGAGCTGGCCCAGGGTCGGGTTGAACTCGCACTGCAGCTCGAGGTAAGCGCCTCGCCTGAAGATATATCAGGGCTATTTTGACTAGCGAGATGGCCAGGAAGGATGCGCTTCTGGCGCCGCTCACCGCCTTCGCCTGGGCAGCCCTGGCCGAGGTGGTCCTGGGTGCCGCGGGTCTTTTAGCCGCATACCGAATCAGCGGCCAGCATCTGAAGGCCTGGCGTTGCACGATGCTGATGGCCAAGGAGCTGATGCGGGACAGTTGGCCGCTGCTGCTGACCGATATCGTCATGCTCTCCTACCGGCGCATTGACCAGGTGATGCTCGGTGAAATGGTGGGGAGCAGCGAGGTGGGGATCTACGCCGTGGCGGTGATGTTGGCCGAGGTGTGGTGTTTCCTGCCGATGGCGGTCACCTCGTCGGTGTTTCCGAGCGTGGTCGAGGCGCTGTTTCAGGACCGCCTGCAGCGTTATTACAACCTGATGTCGTTTCTGGGCTGGGCGGTGGCGCTGCCGGTGACGCTCGCGGCCAACTGGGCCGTGGCGCTGTTTTTTGGCCCCTCCTACTCCATGGCCGGGCCGATGCTGACCGGCCTGATCTGGGGCGGCCTCTTCCTCAACCTCTCCATAGCCCGCAGTTCCTTTCTCACCATCATGAACTGGACCCGGCTCCACTTCATCACCGACCTTCTCGGCTGCCTGCTCAACGTGGCGCTCAATCTCTACCTGATCCCGCGCTACGGAGGGGTGGGAGCGGCGTTTGCATCCATCGCCACCTACTGGTTCGTGTCCCACGGCTCCTGTTACCTGTTCCGCCCCCTTGTTCCCACCGGCAACATGCTGACCCGCGCCCTGTTCTTACCGAAGTTCTGGTAGCTCCAGGCCGCAGCCCCGTGTAGGAATTCATCCCACAGCTCCACCCTTTTCCTACAAAAAAAACAGACGAGCTCCGATTCACGCGCGGCTCGTTTTCCCGTACTATCGGCACGGACGTATGCGCTGAAGCACGCCGCCCGCTCGCCCCGCGAGCGCTCCCTGCACCCTGAGGGCACCAGCAGCGCCACCGGCATCGTCGCCCTGAGGCCGAAGTCTTTCGCCCTCCTCGCCCTTCCCGCCACCCGCAGCGTGAGACTTTCATGAAAAGGATCAAAGCCCTGTCGCGGCTGGTCAGGTTCGCCGTGGCACGACGGCGCCCGGCCTCCCCCGTCATCCTCATCTTCACCACGACCACCCGCTGCAACATGGCCTGCCGGCACTGCGGGGACGACGTCTGGGGTAATCCTGACCATGATCTGTCGCTCAGGGAGATAGAAAGGCTCAGCAGCGAGTTGGGGCCTGTCGAGGCGCTCTCGCTGGGAGGCGGGGAGCCGTTTCTGCGCAAGGATCTGGCTGACATCTGCGCCGCATTCTATGAAAGGAACGGGACCCGATGCATCAGCATCCCCAGTAACGGGTTCGCAGGCGATGCCACCTGCGACACGGTGCAGCAGATACTGGAGCGCTGCCCCGCCTCGACACTCAACCTGATGCTCTCCCTGGACGGCTTTGAGCAGACCCATGACGACATGCGCATGCCGGGTTCATTCGCCAGGGTCATCGATACGGGGCACCGGTTGGCGGAGATGAAAAAAGAGCAGCCACGCCTGACGCTCTGCTTCAACGCAACCATCAACAGCGACAACTGGCGGGAACTGCCGGCCCTGGCAAAATTCGTAAGAGAGAGCTTCCAATGCAACCTGGAGTTCAACATCCTCACGGGGAACCCGAGGGATCCCGATTGCAAGGTGCCTTCACAGAGCGAACTTCAACAGACGATCGATGCCATCTACGCCGTCCATGAAGTGACTCCGCTTACTATGAATCATCAACAGGTATATACCGACGTGGTCGTCAGGACAAATCAGGAGAAGCGGCAAATCGTTCCGTGCCGGGCGGGGAGTCTTGTTGGTATGATAGATGCCAACGGGGATGTACGGGCCTGTTCCCAGCTCCCGGCTCTTGGCAACCTGCGGGACGCATCTTTTAAGCGCATCTGGCATTCCGAAACAGCAAGGAAACAGTACCAGTCAATCTGCAAAGGCGCCTGCAGCTGCAATAACGACTGCTTCATCAGAATCAGCCTGATGCACTACTGGAAACTCCCTTTTTACCTCCTTAAAAAGCGGTTCCGGTCTCAATGACAACAGGTTCGCGAGAGGCGCGCCGCAAAATTGAAACTGATTACTACTAATCAGGAAATTGAAACTGATTAGCGCACCAACCACTCCCCCCTTTGGAAAAGGGGGGCTGGGGGGGATTTAGCGTATCGGTCGGTAGGCGACGATCTTGATGCAGAACTTCTTGATCAGCTCGATCTTGTAACGGCCGTCTTTAGGAAGGGGGAAAAACACCGACATAGCATCCAGAAATAAAGATTGCCAATCAACCCTGAAATCGGTAATATTTATTACCAGTTTTCCAGTCAGCCTAGAAAGGGATGGTACCGGCATGACAAACGCCATGGTGGCAGTTCTTAAGGAGATCATCCTGGATTTTCAGGAGGTTAACCTGACAACGGGTATCCCTCGCCGCATCGGGCTCACAACGGTCATGGGGAAGGCGACCGTTTGTATCGGTGTGCGTCGCAGCGGCAAGTCGACCTTCATGTTCCAACTCATGCAACGACTGCTGGATACCGGAGTGCCCCGGCAGAACATCCTCTACTTGAATTTTTTTGACGACCGCCTGCACGGCCTGCAGCACCATGGGCTGAACGTCATCCTGGAGGCTTTCTTTTCCCTCTATCCCGAAAAGAAAAACACGGAAAAGATCTACTGCTTTTTTGATGAGATCCAAGTCGTATCGGCCTGGGAGCCCTTCGTAGACCGCTTGATGCGCACCGAACGGTGCGAGGTCTATATCACCGGCTCCTCGGCGCAGATGCTGTCCCGAGAAATCGCCACGCAGATGCGCGGCAGAGCGCTCTCCTGGGAGATGTTCCCCTTCTCCTTCCGCGAGTTTCTAAGCTTCAAAGGGATCGACGGCGGCGGTCCATTCTCTACCAAGAACCGCCTCATCGTGCAGAAGGAATTCGCGGAATATTGGCAATCGGGAGGTTTTCCCGAAGTCTGCGGTCTGAACCGGCTGCTGCGGATCAAAATCCACCAGGAATACTTCAACGCCATGCTGTTCCGCGACCTTATCGAGCGTCATGACGTATCTCACCCCAAGGCTGTTACCGATCTGGCTCATTGGCTCGTGGACAACACCGCTTCGCTCTATTCCGTTAACAGCCTCACAGGCTACCTGAAATCCCTGGGACACAAAGCGCCTAAATCTGCGGTATCCGATTACCTGGCATGGTTCGAGGACGCCTACTTTCTCTTTACGGTCCGCGTCTTCGACGCGTCCCTCGCACGAGCCAACGCGAACCCGAAAAAAATCTACTGCATCGACCATGCGCTGGTGACCTCGATCAGCTCGGGTATCCTTATCAATTCGGGCCACCTGCTCGAGAATCTCGTGTTTATTGCACTACGGAGGGTCACGTCGGAGATCTTCTATTTCAGGACCAAGGGGGGGCGGGAAGTGGACTTTGTTGCTCAGATGCAAGACAGGTCCCGGATGCTGGTCCAGGTTTGCGAATCGATGGCCGAACCGCCGACTCGAAAGCGAGAAATCGCGGCGCTCTGCGAGGCCATGGCCGAGCTGAAATTGCCGTCAGCCACTATCGTGACACGAGGTGAAGAGGAAGAAATTGAAGCGGTATTCGGCAAAATATTCGTCGTACCCGCTTGGCGTTTTCTTTTGAGTCTGCCCGAAGCAGATCCTGGCTAGATCCGTAGTCGCTTGACTCCCTCTCACTCGCCCAAGCGCAGGCCCTCACCCCTCGTCTCCAGCTTACAGTTATTCCGTCTCCTGATTAGTGCTAATCTTCAGCACACTGCGCAAGCACCCCCTCTCCCTTGATGGGAGAGGGTTGGGGAGAGGGTGAAAAGCNNGGAAGATTAGCACTAATCAGGTTCCGTCTTGATACCTTCTTTCAGCCTGCCTTTAATCATGCGCAAACAGCTGGCCCAGCGTCGGATTGAACTCGTTCTGCAGCTCGAGATATTTGTAATAGACCTCCTTGTCGATGTTCCAGCGCTCAAAAGCAACCGGCGAGAACTGGGTATCGTACCGGTAGTCGTACCTGATGTCGTAGGCCCAGACGTTGGGAACCACGAAATCCGGCTCCAGCTCGCGATGTTGTATCCTAAAATTGGTAATGTTTTTTTGCTTTCAATCCTGTATAGTGCCCGATACACAGCGAATCCAGTTGCACGGATCAGAGTCAAATGACTATGCCTTCCATCTTGCAGGCAGCATGGGCAGGAGTACTACTTGACGATTATTCTGTACATTTCATTTCCCATCCTCTGTTTTTTGGCAATTCCACAATCATCCAGACCCGGCGCTCTTGCCGAACGGATGGTGTTCGGAATTGCTCTCCATGAATTTCTACTTCTCGTCATTGGCCTCACCCTTGGACTGACAAGTCATCTGACCTCCCAGTCATACACTATCCTCACCAGCTGTGCAGCAATCCCCCTGGCAGTGCAATCGTGGAAGAACGGAATCCGCATAAATCCGACACATCTTTTTCGCTGGCTTTGGACGCGAAGAGGTGCAACAGCGCTGCTACTGGCAGTTATCATGTCTGTAACGTTCGCTCTTCAACTCGGATTCGATGCGCTTTACGGGACCCGGCACTTCGATGGTCTGTTGTATCATATCCCGAGAGTTGTTTTCTGGCTTCAGCAAGGGAATTTCGATGCGTGGCCGACTCCCACGTGGGGACACATCGGCCCGCCCGTAGGTGCCGACGTGATCCTCGGCCAAAACATCCTGCTTGGAAATGGCTGGCGGGGAGTCGGATTTGTAACCTGTCTCCTTTCAGTAGGTGCAATTGCCTGCGTCTATATCGCTGCATTGGATTTCCGTCTATCTCGCTGGCGTGCTGCCATTGTGGCTATCCTTTTCAGCAGCTTTCCAGCCATTGGCCTCCGCATCTGGTCTGTCAATTCCGACATGGTTGCCGCATTCCCGGTACTCGCCTCATATATTGCGCTGCATCGACTGCGCGATGTAAAGTTCGGGCTTGCGATTTTTGTGGTGCTCAACGGAATAGCCGTTGCCTGTAAACCGACCGTTGCCCCCCTTGCGCTTTTACTTGGCGGCTTCGCTCTCTGGCAATGCAGGCAGAGAATTTTCAATCTTCGGTCTTTTGCGCTCCCATGTGCGGCGACGGTAATGGCTGCCGCATTTGTGATCTCTTCATATTGGCCCGTATACGTTATTTTTGCCGATATCCAGGGGGGCGAATTCGGCCGTGCCCACAAAGTTGGTTCATTTATTGAGTTCACGCAGGCCGTTGCAATGAACACCGGGCATTGGATGCTGGAACCGCTCGGCTACCTTGCTCCAATCATGAAAAGCACAATAACCGGGATAGCGGAAACCGTTTACAGATCCCTCGGTGCTCATTTTAATGAATTACCGGACGGTTGGAACCCTTGGCCTGCGCAGGACATCAGCCGTACAGGACTAGTATCGATCCTTCTACTCCCTGGGCTGCTTGTGGGACTCCCCTCACGTGCGCGTATGCCTGCAACCATCCTCTTCTTGGCGGGCTTCGTCTCATTAAGCGGGCTCCTCCGTTTTACACCATTTACTGCTCGTTACACCATCGTGCTATTGGCTGGATACGCTCTTTTGTGGGGCGGCACGCGTTTTTTTCAACGTGGCAATCGCAGATGGATTCTGACCGGCATCGTTGCCTTGAACGTCTTCGCATTGCTCGGTGTTGTTTCCATCCGCTTTTACGTAGATAAGACCAAACGATCGCAACCCGGGGGGATATTCTACTACCTCTCAAATCAAGATCGGAATACCATCGCACACGATCTGACAGGGCGTCCCCTTCAGGTCATTTCGGGTGATGCACTTGATGCCTTGTTGGTGGGGCCCGACATAGACTTTTCATTACGGCATATCTTATGTCCTTCCGATGGTGACTGTAGTCAGGAGCTAAGAAATGCGTCTCTCATATCAAACTGGCTGGCCATAGTTCATAATGGCGACAAAGTGATACGAATTGACGAAAAGTGGCAGGGCCCAACCGGTAAGATGTGCTCCGAAATATCAATCCCCGTTCTGGAAGACACTTTGACAAAAACCGGTTGGCATCTTTACCGGCATAATCACTTGGTCGATCTTTGGAATTACAGGTAGGCGCTGAAATGACCTTTCTCGACAAACTCTACATTCTGCAATCCGTACTGCGGGCGAACTATTTCGGCTTGCGGCGGCCAATCTCCTGTCACTTCGCCGTCACGAACCGGTGCGTATGGCAGTGCCGGTACTGCGGTTTTAAAAACATGCACAAACATGAGTGCACCACGCAGCAGGCCCTCGACATCGTCAGCGGATTGGCCGAAACCGGGTGCCGGCGCCTCCACCTGACCGGCGGCGAACCGGCACTGCGGCAGGATCTGGGTGCCATCGTCACCTTGGCGAAAAAGCGCGGGATGCTGGTCACCATTGCCACCACCGGGTGGCATTGCGAAAAAAACTGGGACAACCTGCGCGATATCGACATTTTCTTTTTGAGCTTTGACGGGCCCAGGGAAATTCACGATGCGCAGCGCGGAAACGGCTCGTATGAGGCGGTTACCACCGCCATGGATTTTCTCGACCGGCAGAAAAAACCGTTCTGGCTCACGACAGTGCTGACGGCCTGCAATATTCCCCATATTGATTTCATTCTAGACACCGCCCGTGACCGACACAGCCAGGCCAATTTCCATCTGCTGTATTACACTGCAACCAGTGAATATCTCGATGGTTCTTTTCATCTCCATCAACCCGATGCCGACATGGCGGCAAATACCAAAATATATCAGGACGCCATTGCCTACCTGCTCAAACGAAAGAAAGGGGACATGCGGCACGTTATCGGATCATCCGCCACATACCTTGAAGCACTTGCGCAGTGGGGTGATCTTTCGGAGGTATATAGAAAGAGGCCATCGCCCAGGTACCGGTGCTTCGCCGGCCAACTGTATTGTTACATCGACGCGAACGGCGACCTGTATCCTTGCGGCGATGTAATGGGCCGGGTACAACCCGTCAGTGCCCTGGAACACGGATTTGCCACGGCTTTCCGCACCTTGCCGCCGCTGCCGTGCCAATCTTGCATCGTGGCTTGCTTCAATGAGCTTAATCTTATGTTTTCTCTGAATCCAGAAAATATCCTTAACTGGGTGCGCCGGGTATAGCCATGCTTGACTGGAATTTCATTTCATTGAAGAACCTGGTCCGGTCGAACCGGATACTGCGCGGCATTGTAACTCGCGCGATGATCTCCCGCGATTTTCCCGCAGTGATCGGGGTTGATCCCGCGAGTACCTGCAACCTGGCATGTACGTTCTGCGGACCACGTCTCATGAGCGAACCTCGCGGCATCATGCCTTTGTCCCTGTTCGCAAGGCTTGTCGATGAAATTTCCGCACACAAGAAACTCTGGATGCTGATCCTGCATAACTTCGGCGAACCGCTCATGAACCCCGATATCGCCGCCATGGTTGCGCTGGCCAAAAAGAAGCGCGTCACCCGTTCGGTCCAGTTTGCCACGAATGCCACGTTACTCACCGAGGAAAAAAGCCGCGCCTTGATTGACGCGGGGCTAGACGGCATTGTTTTAAGCGTCGATGCGTTGACGCGCGAAGAGTACCGCGAATTGAAAGGCATGGACCTCCTGGATGCCGTCCGCGAAAACGCGCGCACGCTCATGAGCCTTAAACGCAGACTTCGCAGCGCCAAGCCGCATGTCTGCGCGAAAATGGTCAGACGACAGGATTACGAGCATACCTTTAAACCGTTTCTGCGGGAATGGCGAGCCATTGTTGACGAAGCGGCGCTTACCCCGTACTCCAATTGGGGTGATGCCGTCGATTATCAAGGCACGCAAAAACAACTTCCCCCCCGGTATGCGTGTCACTTTCTCTGGTATTACCCGGCGGTCAATTGGGACGGACGCGTGTTTTTTTGTTGCGCCGCCTGCGACCCGTCCGCGGTCATCGGCGATCTAAAGGACCAAAGCCTTTCTGAAATCTGGCATGGAGAGCGCCTGGCACAGGTCCGCAAAGCCCACTTGGAGAAACGGTTCAGCGATATTGCGGTATGTGCGCGATGCACCTACTGGTCCGAAAGCGGGGTCAATCTGGACCGCTGGCTGAAGAAGAAAATGGGGACGCCGCAATGAAAACGATCATCATGCAGAGCATCGACCGGTATCTTGGCCGGATGGTATGCGGCATGATGTCGGTTTTTCACCGGCGTCACAAGCAACCTCCGGAGACCTTGACGCATCTGGTCATCATAAAAATGTTCGGGATGGGGAGCATCGTACTTATGAGCCCCATGGTAAGGGCGCTCAAAAACCGGTATCCCGGCGTACGCATTTCCTTCGTCTCGCTGTCGGAGAATCTCCGCGTGCCCGGCATGTACGATATGACGGACCATTGTTATGGGATCCGCCGCTCCTCGATGTTTGCGTTTGCCTTCGATACGCTGCGAACCATTCTGCAGTTGCGGTCTCGGCATGTTTCGGCCGTGCTGGATGCGGAATTTTTTTCGCGCTATACGGCGGTCTTTTCTTTTCTTATCCGCCCCCGGTATCACGCCGGTTTTTACAACCGGGACATTTATCGCGGCAACCTGATCGATTACCACGCCTACTTTAATCCGTATCGTCACATGATCGATAATTTCAACGAGCTCGCGCTGTCGCTCTCCTGCGCCTGTACCGACCATCGGCTGGAGTTTCCCCAGCTTTCGGAGGCCGTCTTCGATGGCTGCGCTCGCGCCTTGCGCTCGGCTGGAATCGAGGACACCGCCCGTCTTGTCCTTGTCAACCCGAACGTGAGCGACACCAGTCCCCTCATCGATCGCAGTTGGCCTTTGGAGCATTTTGCCGCTTTTGCGCGGGACGCAATCAGCCGCGGATACACAGTCGGGTATATCGGCAGCCCAAGCCAGAAAGAACACACTGCGCATGCAGCGGGTTTGGCCCCGGGCGCAGTCTCGCTGGCGGGGGTGCTCTCGCTTGAAGAACTGCTGGCCTGCATGAGCCGTTCTTTGCTGCTGCTTACCAACGATAGCGGCCCGTTACATCTTGCGGCATCGGTCGATCTGCCGACATTTGCGTTTTTCGGCACGGAGTCACCCGTGATATTCGGGCATAGCGCCGGTTTGCATCAGACCTTTTATCGAGGATATGCCTGCAGCCCGTGCCTGAGCGTGTTTAATTACAAACGCGGTATCTGCGAATTCGGTTCGCGGTGCATGAAAGACATCTCTGTCGAGAAAGTGATCGATCGATTCCATTCACTGGAAGAAGCGTTGAAAGCCGACCAGCAAAGCCGGACAAGGAAGCACTGAGCCATGGGAGCAATCCGGAAAGGTTTTATCAGCATTGCCGCGCGCCGACTGCTGCGGGGAGATCTTTTCTGGTTGCTGCGCCAAGCCAGGAAATACCGCCGGATTCGCACGGCCATTCGCCGTGGCGACGGCACGACAGATGCCCCGCCGATCATCGCCCACTATTTCTGTACGCAACGATGCAACCTCACCTGTCCCATGTGCGATATCCCGGGTCGCGGCGGAACAGAACTCGACACATCAGGCGCACTGCGGGTCATTGACGAACTCGCTAAGCTGGGTGTCAGCGGTATTTCTTTTACCGGGGGCGAACCGCTTCTTCGGACCGATATTTTCGAGCTTATCGCCGCCGCCATTCGAAACAGGCTGGAAACCATCCTCGTTACCAACGGGATCGAGCTTTCGCGCCATGCGGCAGCCATCGCCAACAGCGGCATATCGGTCGTCAACGTCTCCATTGACGGATCGACGGCGGCGATCCACGATGCCAGCCGCGGCAAGCCCGGCTCATTCGACCGGACCGTCGAAGGTATCGCATCCCTGCGTGCACAGGCAGACAAAAGTCGAGCACGCATTCAACTCGTGGCGTCTTGCGTCCTTTCACCGAATAATATTTCAGACCTTGATGCTGTCATCGCAAAATGCAAGGAAATCGGCTTTGACCGGATCGTTTTCTGCCCAATCCATGTATTCTCTCCCGGCGCCTGCCATGTCCCGCTGCTGGAGGCAGCCCCCGGGCCGGGACACCGGCTGCTCATGCATCCCCAGCGCGCAATGATCGATAATTCCAGCCAGTACCTGCAACGGCTTGACGCGGTCCTTGCAGGAAAGGGTGTTCCCGCAGGGTGTACGGCCGGATACACCACGTTGATCCTCGACCACGAAGGTTGCGCATATCCCTGCAAATGCCGTTTCGAGGTTCGTCAACCGCTGGTTTCCGCCGCACAGAACCAGTCGTTATCGGACATCTGGTATGGTCCGGAATTCAGCGATTTCCGAAAATCCTGTCGCTCATGCACCGATTGTTATATGACCATCAACCGCGAATTCGATGGACTCTTTGTATGAGAAAAACAGTCCTGCGGCCATCGATTGCGGTTCCTTTGATGCTCAACATCGCCCGTTGGTATTTTTCACGAGTATCGGGCCGGGGCGGGTTTCCGCTGGTATGCGGTGTGTTTCTTACCAACCGCTGCAACTGCACCTGCTCCATGTGTTCGATCTGGCGCGACCGGAAAAAAGCGGATCTTTCCCTGGAGACGGTTAAAACTCTGGTCGACGCTCTGACCCCGGGACTGTGCTATCTCTCCTTCAGCGGCGGGGAACCGCTGCTTGTGAACGGCGTCATGGAGATGATCGCCTATACCGCGCAGCGCGTTCCGTATGTGCATCTCGTCAGCAGTGGTCTTCTCATCGACGACGACAGGGCCGGCGCATTACAAAAAGCGGGACTTACGGAACTCTCGCTCAGCCTCGACGGGGAACGCGAATGGCATACCGCTGTCCGCGGCACGCCGAACAGTTTCGATGCGGTGCTTTCCGCTATTGATTCGATGCGGCGATGCGCTCCGCGCGTCGAGATCGTGGTGAATACCGTGTTCTTCCCGGACCGGCCCGATCAGGCCGAAAAGGCGGTGGCGATCACCCGCTCCCTTGGCGTCAAGCACAAAATCCAACCCGTCAATACACACTTCAGCTTTGCCGATAGCGTATCCACGCCGCAGGCGGTTTCATTTTCGGAGAGCGACGCCGCAGCGGTCACTGCCGCCATCGGCCGCATACGGCGTGAACGCCATGTCGTCAACACCCCGGCCTATCTGGCAGCCATCCCCGATTACGTCGCGGGCAAACTCAAGTGTCCGATGATCCGCCCGAAGTGTCTGCTTCCGCACTATTTTGCCGAAGTAAGCGCATATGGCAAGTTGTCTCCCTGTATGATGGCGACCGGATGGGAAGGGACTGTTCCGATCGATGAAAATTTGCGGAGCGCACTCCGTTCTCCCGGCTATTCCTTTGCGAAACATGCCCTTGAATCGTGCCGTCTTTGCGACCGCAGTATGTATGTGTGCTATTGGGAACCGATGATGAGTTTTCCGCTAAGTAATTTCCTCAAATATTCTTTCAAGAAATAATATATAAGGTTCTTATGAAACCTCTCCACCGCATCGAAGATATTTGCGTCCGGGTCATGTATTTCTTCAATGTGACTGATTCGTTTCTACCTTTTTCCGTTCTTTTCCTTCTAGTAATTGCACAGACCGGGTTTCTGCCAATCGGTGCAACGCTGTTCCCGCCGCTCTCTCCATCCCTTGCATTTTTTTTCATCTTCCTGTACGTCTGCTGCCTGCTTGCCGATTTCCATGTTTACTTCCTGATACTGCTCGCCCCGGCCATCGCCTGCCTGTTTGCCTTCTGTCCGCATCCTGGCGCGATACTCGGGGGAAGCGTGGCCTGCTTTTTTCTTCTGACCACGGTGGTACAGATCGTCTTTATGGGTTTGCCCATGGGCATGGCGTCTCGAAGCGCCGACGTTCCGCTGCGCATGTATCTGCATTCCTTCGTCATACTCGCGCCAACGACCATAAGCCTGCCGGTAACCCTCGGGTATCAACTCCTTTTCACCTCCAGCCTGAATGTTTTAAGCGACGCTCCGCTTCCTGGCATCGGCATTTATGCCTTGACGTTGTTGACCGCAGCCTTGGGTGTTCGCTTCATCGCTCGTCGCATACCGCAACGAGAAATCCGCCATCCCGCACCTGCAAGACCGCTCTATAAACGGGTCGTGCTCCTGAATATCGATGGGCTCAGCTTTCATGCATTTACCAAAGCAAACGCTCCGTTTCTCCACCATCTGCGCGATACGTTCTCCTCCGCCGATCGCGGCGCCGACACGGTATACAAGGCGTTTACCAATCCCGCTTTTGCGTCCATCCTTTCCGGCACACATCCCATCCAGCATGGCGTCATAAATAACAACTTCGGGCAGAAGATCAAGACCCCGGCTCTTCCTGACTTTATCGATACCCGCCTGTACGGTTCCATGCATGTCAAGCATTTCTCCCGGCCATCCTGGAATGTGTCTCTTGTTTCGCTCGTAGAACTTGGCTATGACAAAGCAGACGACTCGCTGATGGAAACATTCAAAAACGACCTGCTCGAGCAATCGAACACAAAACTCTGGCTTGTCGACCTGAGCCGGGCGGATTATTGCGGCCATGCGTGGGGCAGTTATTCAAAAAAATACTACGAAGCCATAGAAGCAACGGACCATCTTATACGGGACTTTTTTTCCTGGTGCGTCGAAAAGTCGCTAGTGAACGATACTCTCTTCATCATTTCCTCTGACCATGGTCTATTCATCGGTGAACACGCCTATGGTTTAGTCGACCAGGAAAAGAAAGTCCCGCTGATGTTCGTCGGGCAGACGATTGGGAATCGGAAACTCATGGATGTTTCCATAACGGATATCGCCGCCAATATTTCTTATTTTCTAGGGGTTCCGTATTGCAAGGGAAGCGGGGGCCAGGTGTTTGAGGAAATGATTGCAAGTGGGGAGGAGCCGATGAAGGGAAGGATTAGCACTTTGGATTGGCCCGAAATCGCGGACGGTCGGTGAAGCGGCTAGGTTGAGTTGGTCGACCTCGAACGGGGTCCGATACCCCAGCGAGCAATGAATCCGTTTACTGCTGTAGAACCGCTCGATGTAGTCAAAGATGCTCTGACGTGCCTGGGTACGGGTCTGGTACTAAGACTCTTCAGACCTCCTCCCGGACGGGAAGATGCGTTGAATGCTCCCTCCCCTTGAAGGGGAGGTGCAGGGTGGGGACGGGGCAGTGTTTAGCGACTTGGCGCCGTGGAATCAGTCATGCGCGAAGAGCTGGCCCAGCGTCGGATTGAACTCGTTTTGCAGTTCGAGATATTTGTAATAGACTTCCTTGTCGATGTTCCAGCGCTCAAGAGCAACCGGCGAGAACTGGGTATCGTACCGGTAGTCGTACCTGATGTCGTAGGCCCAGACGTTGGGAACCACGAAATCCGGCTCCAGCTCGCGCACCATGGCGATGGTCGCGTCGTGATCAACCAATCCCCCCCCGTCCCCGCCCAAAAGCAGGTAGGCGACGATCTTGATGCCGGAGTTCTTGATCATCTCGATCTTCTTGACCACATCCTGCACCGTCTGGTTCTTCTGGTAGGCGGCCAGCAGGTCGTCAGACAACCCCTCGATGCCGAGCTTCAGGTGCGTGATGTTCATCCTCTTCATAAGCGCGAGCTTGGTCTCGTCAAGGCCGTCGATGCGGCAGTCGACCGCAAAGGAATAATTCTTGGGGATGTCGTGCCGCTCCAGAAGTTCCACCCTGTGGCGCAGGGCGCTCTCCGAATAGATCCCGAAATTCAGGTCGTGCAGGTACAGGCCGCCGTGGGGCCTGGAGAGTATATCCTTGACCAGGGTGTCGTCGCTCACAAAGCGCATGCCGCCCCCCATCTCCCGGTAGCTCTGGCCGGCGACGCAGAAACCGCACTTCTCGAAACAGCCGAAAGAGCTGAAGATCGCGTTGCTGGTCTGCCGGGCCGGAAAGAGCCGGTCGAAATTGGGGATGATCTCGGCAGTGAGCCGCTTGGGTGCGATGTGCCCGGAAGGCCTCTCCTTGATGGCGTGCAGCACGGTCTCGGACGGCTCGCCGTCCAGCAGACAGTCGAAGTCGGCCGTGAACCGGTCGTGGTCCAGGAAGAAATAGGGTCCCATGCCGACGGTGAAAACGCCGAGTTTGCGCAACTGTTTGGCGAAATTCGCGGCGATGAAGGGATTGCCCCAGTCCTTGGTCGGAACCAGGGGATCGGCCCCCATGACGATGACCGTTTCCGGTTCGAAGGACATCAGGGTTTCCATCACCTCACCGTACAGGGAGCCCTTGCCGTCCACGGCGTCGATGTAGGTTTCGAAGTTGTCGAAGAGAAAGCGCAGGTTCCAGTGGATCGTGCTGTCGGTGGCATCCGCGTTGTAGACCAGGTGATCGATGCCGTTGTCTTCCAGAATCCGGGACAGATAGCAGAGGCTCATCGGCGCCTTGTTGTTGTGGCTTCCCATGAACCGGTAAAATGGCGGATTAAAAAGGACAACTTTTGCTTTCATGATCATTTCTCCATTTTTGCTTAGCAAACATATCCCGGACAAAGGTTCCGCTGCTACTCCGTACGAAGTTAACCTCCCCCTTTAACAAAGGGGGATTGAGGGGGATTTAACCGGCTCGTTCAGACTAAATCCCCCCTCTCCCCTTTGTTAAGGGGGGACCTGATTACTACTAATCTCCCGCATAGTGCACAAACACCCCCTCCCCCCGCCCCCACTGCCATTAAGTTAAGCTCCCACCTGCTGCTCGCTCCCCCTCCCTTGANNGACCTTAACTTAATGGCAGTGCCCCCCGCCCCTCCCATCAAGGGAGGGGAGAAGACCAAGCGGGAGATTGGTACTAATCAGGAGGGGGGAAAGGCTCGGCTCACCCCCTGCTTGCCAGGTAATGGTCCTTTTCCCCGGCCAGGGGCTGCTCTTCGGGCATGATGCCGAAACTCCAGTCCTGAAACAGTTTCTCGACGGTCAGATTGTAGTTCTTGTGGGACGGGACACAGTAGGCGCAGTTCCCCCGCGACAGGGAGGTCCTGCGGGCCAGGCTTTCGGCCCAGAGCGCCGTGAACTGGGAGCTGATGGTGCCGGGGCTTTCGAAGTCGCTCAGCTGGCCGATCGCTTTTTCGGCTCCCCTTCTGGACTGGCTCCCGGGGTTTGCCGCATCCGGGCAGGGATGCAGTTCGCCGTAGGGGCCCACCGTCAACATGCGGCCGCGAATCGCCACCCAGCAGCGGGTTGCCTGGAGCTCGTGCGCCGGCGCGGCATCGTCCTTGGGGAGCAGGCTGTCGTCCACCACCACGTCCAGAGAACCGAAATACCCCTCCTGAATTTTCGCCATCAGCTCATCGAAGGACTTCCTGAAGTCCATGCTTCTCGCCTTGTACTCGGCTTTTTCCCCGAAACAGGTTTCCACGGCCTTGATATCGCAGAAGTCCAGCCCGGTTGCCTTGGCGCGAACCAGGAACGATTCCACGTTCTTGTAGGAGTACTTGGAGACCAGGCAACTGGCACCTATCCTTATTTTCCCCGACATCCGTTTTCTGGCTGCCACCAGCTGCTGAATGTTCTCCCAGAGGGTTTCGAACAGCTCGGGCGGGCGCCCCTTGTACTGGGACCATTCCTGGGCGTTGGAAGAATCGATGCTGAAGCGGATCTTGTTCAGACAGGTAACCAGGGTCTCGTACTCGCTCTCCCCCCACGATTTCGGGAAGATCCCGTTGCTATAGAGCGAGATCTGCGCCCGGTCGCTCCTGGCACGCAGATGGGCGATGCCGTCCAGGGTGAGCTCGGAAAGCGAGGGCTCCCCGCCGCCGCCGAAACTGAAGCTTTCCACCCCCAGGTCCAGGAACATGTCACCGACCAGGCGCATCCGGTCCCGGTTCAACGGCTCCCCGAGATTGGGATATCCCAGGAAATGCCATTCGCCGCTGCTGTCTGGGTGGATATTCGGGCACGCCTTGCAGCGCAGGTTGCAGATCAGGGCGGGATGGAACTCGACGTGGCTCGGCATGCAGACGTTGCCGCTGAACATCGCCTTGAGGGTGGGGATATTCTCCGGCAGCAGCTCCCTGCGCAGGAAGCTCACGCGTCTGCGCATGGGAGATTCGAAGGTCAGAACGTCCTGAATCTCCCGCACCCCTCTGATGATCTGATAGAGGCGCACCAGCTGCTCGCGATCCAAAACGAGTTCATCGGCGAGATCCGAGCTGCACTTGCTTGGCTGAACGAACAACTCGGCCGCTATTCGGAGCACCAGCCGGCACTCCTCGTCGCTTAGTTCTTGAACAGGCAGCCGGCCGGCCGCGTTACTGCTCAGAACCCGTATCAGCTTGATCTTTTCGGCAGCAGATTGCTGCGACAAAAGATGTTCCCTGGCAACGAGATCGTGCGCGTGACGTGTGAGAGAGGAGTAGAACGATTTCATAGAGTCCGGAGTTTTGTGTTTGTTTCAAGAAAGGTCATCTAGCTATTGGTTCAACAAAATGGCGAATCCTCCATAAACATTGGCATATTGGCAGTTTTTCCCATGACTGTCAATATGATCTGTCATATGACCTGTCTGTGAGTCTCTTAAAAAAACTCCCTCCCCTTCAAGGGGCACTACCGTTAAGTTAAGCCGTAAACCCACGTGAGCGTGTCCCCCCTCCCCTTGCGGGCACTGCCATTAAGTTAAGGCGCCGCCTGCCTGTCTCCCCCCTTTGCAAAGGGGGGCGGGGGGGATTTGGCCCAGGCTGCAACAAGACCCAAGGTCGCAACAGAGTTGAAATCCCCCTCAATCCCCCTTTGCAAAGGGGGAGGCTTTCAACTGGCACATCATTGGCTGAAGATGAGCACCATCCTTAACTTAAGGGCAGTGCCCCTTGCGGGAGGGGGTTAGGGGGTGGGGGAAGGTGCCACATTATCTGAAGTTGGCAACTTCACCCACCCCCCTGCCCCCTCCCGTCAAGGGAGGGTGACGCAACAGCAGAACCTAACTTAATGGCAGTGCCTTCAAGGGGAGGGTTGGGGTGGGGATGGGGTTCATGGCCGGTAATTGCCCGTTTTAATGGCAGTGACAAGGTTGGCCTGTGCCTCCTCGGGAGGGGTCGACCAGATCGGCAGTGAGGTGATATCGCCGGTACTCACCCATTGCTGCATCGCATAGACATGCCCCTTTGAAGCAAACCGCATCTGAATGATTGAAGGAGCGAACCAGACCACGTTGAACAGAAGAGCCACAGTGACCATGGCGGTCGTGAACTGCGCTGAACTTTTTTCCCTGTTCCGGAGTTTCCCTACCAAATCAACGCAGCACACGGCTAAAAACAGTATGGAATAGATCCTGTAACGGCCGTCAAGCGATGCCCCCCAGAGATCCCCTTGGTACAGGGAAGCCCTGCCAACTGCAATCAGGGCGACAATCATCAGCAGGTACAGCAGGCAGCAGAGTGTGGCAAGGTTTTCCTTTTGGACCCGGCGCGATGCACCGTAAAAGCCGTCCCAGGTCGAGTAGGCGAAATAACCGAGAAGAGCGATGCTGCAGACAATCTGGAGAAAGGAACTCCCCAGCATCGGCAGTTGTGCGACGCTCCCCAAAAGGAGCAGGAAGAACTGTACCACGGTCCAGGGGTGATCGATCAGATACGGCAGATTGGAGGAACTGGGCGAGTACAGAATCACTGCCAGGAGCGCGACAGCGGCGTGGATGGCAGACCTCAGGTAGCACTTCTTATACAGCAATATCGGGATGCCCAAGACAGCCAGGAATATGCCGCTGCCTGTGGTAAGTACCGTCAGCAGATAGAATAAAAGCGCTGCGTACCATGAGTTGGAATCCTTCAAGGAAAAATGAAGATAGAGAAAAGAGAACAGCAGGCCGAAATACGCCTGCACCCCGGCCATGGGATAGAACATCAGCTTGAGGGGCTGCGGTTGCAAAACGATCAGAAACAGCAGTGCCCACTTCAGCCTGTCGTCTCGAAGGCGCAGCATCCCGCCGATCACGAGGAGCGTGAAGAGCAGGGCGAAATTTCCGATCAGGTTCATCACCCGGAAGTCCAGGGCACCCATCACAGAGGTGCAGAGGAGCATGATGGCACGCGTCAGCACGATGCGGTGCTCGTTGTGAAAGGAAAAAAGGTACTTCAGCTTGTTCTCGACTCCGCTTGCCCCCCGGAATTCATTGAGGAAGCCGAGCATGGAGTAATCGTCGCCGACCGGCACGTTGACCGAAAAGGCGAAGATCGATGCGAAGTAAAGCAGAGGGGCGACCGCCATCAACAAGAGCATGCCGTTGAAACGGGACTGAACGTCGGGGAGCTGAAGCATGTGTGGCCTCATGGTACTCAGGCTAGAGTTGTTCGTCGCTGCCGGTCATCACCTGGAACCGGCTCTTGAATAGTTTTTTAAAGTTCGAGATGTTCAGCAGCTTCAGGTCGTTGCTGCGCAGGCCGCGGTTCAGCCAGAGGGAGCGGAAAAAGGTGCAGACGAGCCCCGAGCAGATGACTGCCGGCCGGAACCTCGACAGGAACGGGGGCAACTTCGACCTGCAAAAGCAGTTGCATGAGGCGTAAACCCTGGTCAGCGGCGCCCAGTCGTAATACTTGAGCGCCAGGCGGAGCCCCTCCTCGATATTTTTCTGCAGGGTCGCGTCGCTTACGGTTTTCGAGCTGTCGTGGAGACGGTAATTGGAAAGAAACCCGGGAAGGTAGCGGCAGGGGAAGCGTTTGCCGATCCTGAGCCAGAGGTCGAAGTCCATGGCGAAATGCAGCGTCTCATCCAGGCGCCCCACCGCCTCGAAGACGTCGCGCCTGAAGAAGGTCGAGGGCTGGCAGATGAAATTGAACCAGGCGAGTTTGGCATAGTCGAAAGGCTCGGTCCGATACCTGCCGATGACGGCGCCTGCGGAGTCGCAGTAATGGGCATCGCCGTAGAGAAGGCCGGTATCCGGGTTGCTGCGGAAGAACCCGGCTGCCGTCTGCAACGCCCCCGGCAGGTAGGTGTCGTCGGAGTTGAGCCAGGCGAGGATTTCGCCCCGCGCCATTCGGAAGCCCTTCAGGAGCGCGTCGGTCTGCCCACGGTCCCTCTCGCTGATCCAACGGTAGCGTATTCCCCGGCACTTTATCGGCCATTCACCTTGTTGCAGCAGCCTTTCATAATGTCTGATGATAGCGACGGAATTATCCGTAGAGCCGCCGTCCATGACGAGGTAGTCGATGGAAAGATCCCCGGCCTGGCTTATGACGCTTTCGATGGTCTGCGCCAGGAATTCTCCCTGGTTGTAGGAGGGGGTGATTATGGAGATTGTAATGCTGTTTCCCATGTCGGCCGTCATCTTCATCCTCGCAGCCAGTCGCCAACTTCACTAAGGAACTCTGTAGGCGATACGACGGCGAATTTGAATTCGGCCATTCCCTTGATTTTGCCGAAATCCTTGTTATCCCCGGTCACCAGAAAATCGACGACTCCGTTGACTGCAGAAAGAAGTACCGGAAGATCCTTGTCGGCAATCATCCCGTGATGCCTTGCAATCTCGTCCCTGGTCGGAAGCGGGATCACCTCCAGGGCGAGTTTCGGGAGATACTCCTGATATAGGGGAATGGCGCGGGGCAGCTTGCGCTTGAGATTTCTCTCCACCTCGACCAGGTTATAGGCGCCGGTCACACCGGTCATCCCCTGGAAATGAAAGGAAAGCAGGTCGAGAATGATGCGAGGAGAACCTTTATCGGAGAGTAGGCCTGAAATGATTACATTGGAATCCAGGAAGACTCTAAGGCTCCTTGTCGCCATATAATTCCTCGAACAGATCGGCTCGATCCTCATCCAGCCCATCAAGTAACTCTGCCACGGTAACACCGCTTGACTTGAGAATTTTCTTCATTTGTCGGCGCGCTTCGTCGAGTTCCAGGCGTGCCGGGGCGATGATGATGCTGTCGCCCAGAGGGAAAATAGTAACGGTCTGTCCCTCTTCCAGATGGCTCGTCACCCTGATGCTTTTGGGGATGGTAATCTGGCCCCTCTGCCGTATCTCAGCAACGCACGGTTTTGCAGATCGCATCGGTTTTCCTCCCTCCTTCGAAATCCGAAACCAGAATATCAGAATTCAGAAAGATGGCAAAGGATTTAAAGTTGCGGCGGGGGAACTGCGGCCAGGCTAAGCTGCGTCTATGGAATGGGTGATTATGGAAAATGTCAAGACAGGGCTCGTGTATTGGATAGCAGGATGTCAGCAAGTCGGATGGTCGGGACGCCTGAGAACATTCAAGGATTGCCTTCAAAGGGATTAAGCAACTTCAGGTCGGGAAGATCCTTGAAATCTTTCGAGTTTCGAGTGACAAGCGGTAGTCCGAGATGGAGGGCCGTGGCCGCTATTATCGCGTCGGGCAGTTTCAGCCTGTACAGTCGACGTATCGTTATCGCGGTACTTTTGATTTCGTTGTCTAAGGGGATTTCGTTGAGAGAGTCAAGGAGTGCTGAACAACTGCCCATTGATATGATAGATCAGTATATTTGAGTCAAGCACCTGCCCTTCGGTTACTTGTCCCATTCCAGGTCCCATTCCGCACGCGTCTTCGAGATGTCATTGTCGATATCTTCAATTTTTCGAAGAGGTTTGACGCATCCTCTGCTTCGTTCCAGCAGAGTGCGGATGGTTGCAGGGTCTTTTTTCGCCTCGGAGTCAATATCCACTACTACCAAGACACGGCGTTTCTCGATCCCTGAAGGTGGTATCTGTCCGGTCCAATGCAGGTGTCCGTTATGATAGATCGCTTCGTAACTTTTCAGCATTTATGCCTCCGACTTTTTAGGCCGTCAAACAACCTTTGACAACTGTCTTGGTTTGGCTTGAGTGACCCAGCGGATGCTCTTGTGGATGATTCCTCTGCTCCAATTCCCGCTCAGAATATCAGAATCCATAAATAAGGCAACGGGTTTAATGCCTTGACAAAAGGGGCGGCGGACACGGCCCCTGGATGCATGCACCGGCCTTGCCTTCATGCCGCTTGCGGCATATTCCAACTCCATCCTTGGCCATCCTGGCCTCGTTTCCCTGGTACTCGGGGAAAGCCTCATGAAACGAAACGGTATCTTCAACGCCCCACGGGTTGACTACCGGAGAAACTTCACAGCTCCACCTCACGGGACACATCATCACTGCGGACCAAATCGAGTTCCAGGTTGCTGAGCGGAGATTGTTTGAAAAACTGGGACAGGGAGGTTCTGGGCTGGGACAGCTTACGGAATTCTTCGAAAGAGACCACAACTGCAGCCGGTTTGCCGCGGAGGGTGATGGTCTGGGGACCATTATGAAGCGCCGAGTCCAGCACCTGGCTCAAGCGGTTCTTGGCCTCCTGCAGCTGCCATTCACGGTCATGAGGAGAACGGGCTCTCTTATCGGATTTCATGGGGCCTCCTGCAAACTAGACAGTCTAGCCATTTGAAGGTATCACAGATATTTCATACTGCCAATACCTTATCAATTATCTGCAGAAACCTTGCATTGAACTGCTGCTGCCCCCAGTTCTCGATGCGCCGTTTCCCCTTGGCGACCAGTTCCGCGCAGAGCCGGTCATCGGTCCAAAGGCGCCTGATACAGTCCGCCATCTGCTGCTCCGACCTGGGATCAAAGAGGAGCGCCGCATCGCCTGCCTGCTCGGGCATGCCGTAGATACCGGAGATCGCCACCGGACACCCTGCCACGAACGCCTCCAGCGGGGGGATGTTGGTCGGGCCGTAGAAGGTCGGCATCACCAGTGCCCGGGCGCGGCGGTAAAGCTCCGGCATGTCCTCATCGGGGACGTACCCCAGCAGCTGGACGTCGTCGCTGAGACCGAGCTCGCCCACCAGCTTCATCATGGAGTCGAAGGCTCCCTTCTTCGACCCGGCCAGCACCAGCTTCAGGTCGGGAAGCTCCTTTTTCAGGCTGTGCACGGCCCTGATCAGGCGCTTGTGGTTCTTGTGCTCCCAGAACTGGGCGGGATAGAAGATGAATTTGGGGGGAAGCCGATAGCGCGACTCGAAGCCGGGAGGACAGTCTTCCCGGCTCATGTATGCTGGTGCGATGAAGGGAAGCGAGTAGATGCGCTCAAGGGGTGTGCCGTAGGAGTCGGCAACGTGATGCCGCCCCAGCTCCGAGTCGACCAGGACCCCCTTCCCCCATTGGCACATGTTGGAAAAGTTCCGCTCCCGGTTCAGGTACTCCCACCAGGAGATCGCCTCGGGAAAATGCGGCTCGTAGCGGTGCATCAGGTCGTGGATGCAGACCAGGGTCGGAATGGGGAACTGGAAGCTGCGCGGGCTTTGCGAGGGGAAGACCCAGAGATCGCAGTTCTGCCGCAGCAGCGCCCGTCCCATGGGGTGGAACAAGGGGGTGAGCTTGCGCCAAAGGGCCATCGGCAGGCCGAGCAGTTTCCACCCCTGGCCGATGGCGCGACTCAAGGATCCCATCGGGACGGCGACGCTTTCGAGATGATACCCTTTCAGATGCTCAAGCCACAGCTCCGAGGTGTAGCCTACCACGACGCTGAAACGCTCCGGGGGGAGCGCTGAGACGGCCTCCAGATAGAACTGGTTGATCTGAAAGGTCCCCCCGGCGCTGGGGCTGGATTCCAGCAGGAGCCCGATCTTCTTTTTCATCCCTGCACCACGAAGCAGACACCCCAGGTGTCGAAGCCCGGCTTGCGTCCGGTCATCCATTCCGAGGCGTCGATCAGGGTCAGCCCCGCCTCCCGCAGCAGCAGCTCCAGCTCGGGCCGGAACAGGTAGCGCATCAGGTGTGATTCCTTTATCTCCTCGACGACACCGCTCTCTTTGACCCGGATGAAAACATGGTACTTGAGTTCAACCAGGTTTTGGTCCGGGTACATCACCGGTTCAACCAGGCGGGTCACTGCGATTTCCTCGTCCTCCAGACGCTTGATGCGTACCACCGGCCGGTCGGTCAATACCGCGGGACCGTACCAGCAGTCGAAGATGCAGATACCGCCCGGCTTCAGGTGCGCCCTTACCGTGGCAAAGGCGGCGGCGAGCTCTTCATTGCCGGTCTGGTAGCTCATCACGTGGAACAGGGAGACCACCACGTCGAAGCTCTGCTCCAGACGGATCGAGCGGATGTCGCCATGGTGAAAGTTGAGGGATGAGGGGTGAGGGGTGAGATCGGCCAGCTGGGTGTTGGCGACCGCGAGCATCTCCTCCGACATGTCGACGCCGGCCACCTGATACCCCATCTGCGCAAGCAGTAGGTCGTGTCTTCCGGTACCGCAGCCGAGGTCGAGAATGCTTTTGGCACCGGGGAGATGTTTCCCGATCAGGCTTTCGACATACTCCGCCTCGCCTGGGTAGTCCTTGTCCTGATAAAACAGGTTGTAGTAGCGCGAATAGGCGCCGAAAACTTCCATTAAAAACTCCTAGAGGCTGTTGAGGGATGAGAAAGAGGCGTTCATCTCATCGGGTCCACCTCATCTCTCATCGTTTCATCTCATCGTTTCATCTCATCGTTTCATCTCATCGTTTCATCTCATCGGTTCATCTCAACAGCCTCTTGACCTCATCGGCCACTTCCTCTATCTGCCCGTCCGTCAATGCCATGCCGCTGGGGAGGTAAAACCCGCGCCGCGCCAGCCTTTCTGCTACCGGGTAGCGCTCCCCGGAGAAGAGCCCCATCTTCTGGAAAACCGGCTGCTCGTGCATGGGCCAGAAAAAAGGACGAGTGCCGATCCCCTTCTCCCCGAGCCGGCGCATCGCGGCTTCGGCATCCAATGCCACCTCGTCTTTGAGGACGATGCCGTAGACCCAGTAGATGGTATCGGCGTAAGGGGTGCTGACGGGCAACGACTCCAACTGCTCAACCTCGGAGAGGAGCTCGTGGTAGCGCCTTCCCATGCGCCGCTTGCGGGCGACGAAGTCACCCAGCCGCTCCAGTTGGGCGACCCCGAGAGCTGCCTGCAGGTTGGTCATGCGGAAGTTGTAGCCCAGTTCCTCGTGCACGAAGCGCTTCTGCGGCTGGAAGCAGAGGTTGCGCAGGGAGCGGCAGCGCTCGGCCAGCCGGTCGTCATCGGTAACAACCATGCCCCCTTCGCCGGTTGTGATGTGCTTGTTGGGATAAAAACTGAACGTGCTCAGGTCGCCGAAACTGCCGCAGGGAAGCCCCCGATAGGTCTGTCCGTGCATCTCTGCGGCGTCCTCGATGATCTTCAGCCCGTAGCGCCGGGCGAGTTCGAGCACCGGGTCCATGTCGACGGGGAGGCCGTAGATATGCACCACCATGATCGCCTTCAGTTTCCTGTTGTTCTTTTTGTCGATCTCATCCTCGACCCTTGCCCTGAGCTTTTCCACATCCATGTTCCAGGTCACCGGGTCGCTGTCCACCAGCACCGGCACCAAGCCGCAGCGCACGATGGCCGCCGCGCAGGAGATGATGGTGAAGGCCGGCATGACTATCTCATCCCCGGGCTCCAG
This sequence comes from Geobacter sp., assembly GCA_003499925.1. Lineage (GTDB taxonomy): Bacteria > Desulfobacterota > Desulfuromonadia > Geobacterales > Geobacteraceae > Geomonas. The sequence goes on along the minus strand of DNRQ01000085.1, from coordinate 29,609 downwards.
GCCGAGCGCCGCCACTGCCAGTTCCAGAGCCGCGGTGCCGTTGCAGACCGCGATGCCGTGGCGTCTTCCGGCGGCCGCGGCCATCTGCTCCTCGAAACGCTGCACGAACGGCCCCTCTGACGATATCCAGCCGGTGTCGATGCACTCGCTCAGGTATTTTTTTTCGTTGCCGTCGAGTAACGGCTCATTTACTGGGATCATTCAGGCCTCGGTTGAGGAAATCTGGAATTTACTTGCAAACGGCGGCCAGCTCGTTCTTATAGACGGACAGCATCAATGGCTCGTTCAACGAGCCGGCCTTCTGGGTTTTGTCCGCAAAAATCGACAGCGTTTGCGTCCCTGATATATGCACTTTCTCGTCTTCGCTTACGGTCAGTTGAATTGACCATTTTTGCGACTCTATCTTTTTTTGCTGCGGGTCAGCCTTGCCGCACACCTCGTTTATCTCCTTAATAAACTGCGGATTCATATCGGTCTTCAAGATCACCAACCTGGCTCCTTGAGGCGTTTTCACAGCCTGCCATTCCTTTTTGCCAAAGTACTTATAGCCGTCAAGCGCCTGGCCGACGGTGATTTTTTTATCCAACTCCAAATACCCTTTTTTTGCGATGCTGAGATCATCCTTTGGCGAACATCCGGTAAAGATCCCCACTGCTAGAACGATGATGCCGGTCAACATGGTATTTCTCAATGTCCTCATCTTGTTAACTCCTCCTGGTATTTTATTTCTCACAGTCATAAGCCGGTTTTTTTAGCTATCCAGGTATCCTGCTCACTTAATGGCGAATGCTCGGTGATATGATTCAATATCTGAAACTTGGAGAGAAGCTTTTCCCTGACATATTTGGGGTTATGAAAGGTTGCGAACATCTTCTTGCCTTCTGTAACGTTGCCTCTTACAACGATGCCGGCAGAATCATATGTCACTTTCTCATCAGGCAAGAGCCTGTCATGATAATTATCTCCCTTCAGGGTGATCAGAAGCACCCCGTTCGGCTTTAACAGTCGATGCAACTCTTCTATCCACTTGAGACCGACGGGCTCTGACAGGTGCGTGAACACGGATATGGCATAGATGAAATCAAAATTACCGGAAGCGAAAGACAAGGGAGGGTTCAAGTTGTTGACGGAAAAATTGATGCCGGAAATGTTACTGCTGCACCACTTTATGGTTTCACCATTATAGTCAGTTCCGAAATAAGCAGTGGTTTCACCGCAAAACTCGGGCAGATGTCGGATTATCCTCCCGGGGCCACACCCCCATTCAAGCACCGAATCGGCCGGCCCACTGCCTGAATACTGCAGCATGACATCTCTCAGGTAAACCGCGGACTCTTCGCCGCTTTCCTTATAAAACTCCCAGTCCGGCGCAGAGTAGGCATCGTATGCCAGATGCCTTGGGGGGAGGGTAAAATCGGGATGCCTTTTTACAAAGCTCGAGTTCCTCTTGAACGATCCTACTACACTGAAAAGATAGTCGATGTATTCGACAAAGTTCAACAAATGGGTCTTTCGAAAAAACTGCTGGGCATACTGGAACTTCGACTTGATATTCATCCCATTCCTCAGCGCTGCTAAAATCGCGAATCAAGGCTTATCGATGGCGTGATGCCTTCTGCCGGGGTTTTCCAATCGCATCATGGTGCAACTGTTCGTGAATCTTTGGAAACCCAAAGTTTCATACCCCTTAATGGCCACTTTGGTCAAGACAAATTGCCGCGTAAACAAAAGAGGGCGCATCATCCTTGCGGAGATACGCCCTCTAGGCGGGTTGCTGCCAGATTCCCCCCATCACCACCCGGCCCTCCCTTGCAGGGCACTGCCATTAAGTTACCCGATTAGCGTCGATCTTCCGCTGAAAAACCCCCTC
>DNRQ01000085.1:0-27702 GCA_003499925.1 Geobacter sp. | reverse complement strand
TTTTCACCCTCTCCCCAGCCCTCTCCCATCAAGGGAGAGGGGGCTTGTGCAGCGTGCGGGGAATTAGCATTGAGCTTAACCTAATGGCAGTGCCTCCGCGAGGGGAGGGCTCCGGAGGTTCACGAAGCTAAGGTGCCAGCAGCGGAGCCAGGTTTTTCATGGTCCGTTCATTGCCTATGTCACTCAGATGCCCGTCCTTCTTGCTGAAGACCAACTCACTTCCGCCCGGCAGCTCTACCAGAATCAGGTCATCTGCTGCAACAACCTCCTTCAACAATACTGCTTCATCCTTGACAACTTCGCGCGCTTTGGAACCCTCCCAAGGATTCTGCACGCATTTCACCAACACCTTTTCGCTGTGCGCGGTGTCGGTAAACTCCGGATAAAAGACTTTGAATTTCGAGTTGTTTTTCCTGGCAGTGTCATTGATGCGCTGGTAAAGCTTTCCGGTCAGGAACACCAGATAGTTATCCATCGGCGAGCGATGAAGCAGAAACGGAGAGAAGTGGCTTCTGCTGTCGAAGTAATCCTCATTGGTCAGCAGCATTACACGCGCCTCGGGTGTCAGCCCGTACACCTTTTCACCCATTTCTTTCTGCTCAATCGATATCAGGCCGGCACACGATTCATTCAACTCCGCATGATCGTACACTTCGTGTGATGCCGGGAGCTTCATTGCCCACTTCTCGAGAATCATCTGCTCCAACGACATTCCGCTGAACCTGGCATAGGTCTTTGCCGCCAGCTGAAACAGGGCGCTATTGCCGTAGTAGAAATCCGACTTGTAATATGGGCCGTCCAGTTCAAGGTTCACCAGACGGTAAGTCGGTTTCAGGTGACCCGCGATGCCGCTGGTGCTTCGGTCGGGAAAGGAGTTCTCCCAGAAATCGTTGTCCGGCGTCGCCCATACCAGAACCAGGTCGGCACGGTACTTCCCGTAGTAGTTCTCCAGCGCGATGAGTTGTTGATCCTGGCCAAAACCGGACGCTGCCAGAGAAAAGACCTTTACCGGACGCTTGAGCTGCACCGACAAATGCCTTTGCAGTAACTTCTCCGGCATCATGTCCGGCGAGGTCGTCGCCGCTTCCACCTGGCTGTCTCCCAGTAACACGACGACGTAGTCATCCTTGTCATATCTGATCGGCTGCCCTCTGAAGCCCAGTTCGTTCGGCTCGTCATTGTTATAGTTCGCCAGGAATCGCCTGGGAGATTCGTTCCAGGACCAACCGGAGGCGATCTTGCGCGGGACTTGAACCTGGCGCAATACTATTTCAGCTGCGACCACGCTCGTTACCAGGGAAAGGACCAAAATCGCAAGGTTCAATCTTGCAAAGTAACTCATTAAATAATCTCTCCCGCTTGTGACTCCGGGCGAGCCCGAAACGATCACCACATTTTTTCGAAATCTGACTTGGTGTAGCTATGGTTGCGCTCCAGAAAAAGGGTCTCGGCATCAGGCTCCTTTTTGAGTTGCAGCGGGTTTTTGGTGAACAACCGGAACAGCAGCGCCAATGGAGTGAGAAACAGAAAAAATGCCAGTGACAGCACGATCTTGCTGTTGAACGCTCCGAGAACTTCGGCAAACTTAAGCCAGGACCGGGAAATGACGGAGGCGACCGGCCTGACAAAGAGCCCGATCAACAGAAGTGCCAAGGCGGCGACTGCCAGAGCCTTCAGATGCAGGAACAGGTTGAGTACCAGCAGAAACGCGGCCAGTACGGAGATCGTCTCCAGCTCCTGAAGCTGCTGTGGTTTTTTCCCAGTGCTCATCCGAGATTCCTAGAACAGGGTGTAGATGAAGGGAGCAACAGCGGATCCGCTGCTCAAGACGATCAGCATGCCGATCAGCAACAGGACCACGGTCATCGGCAGCAGCCACCACTTCTTCCGCTCCCTGAAAAACTGCCAAAAATCGCACATCATCTGCATATGGTTCTCCTCTTTATCGCCTGCATGTCATCGATCCGGCGTTGCCGCTTCAGTCCAGCCCGTACTGATCGCGCCACTCTCCTGCTTCCTGCCACTTGGGCTGCTCTTTCTTGTCGAAGATGAAATTACCGATCACCAGGTAGTCCATCTCGGTGCGCATGAAGCATTTATAGGCGTCCTCCGGAGTCATTACGATCGGTTCGCCGCGGACGTTGAAGCTGGTGTTCACGATCACGCCGTAGCCGGTCTTCTCCTTGAAGGCGTGGATCAGCTGCCAGTAGCGCGGGTTGCTATCGCGGTGCACGGTCTGCAGGCGGGCCGAGTAGTCTATGTGGGTGACCGAGGGGATATCCGAGCGCAGATGGTACAGTTTTTCCCGCAAAGCCTGAGCGTGGTATCCCTCCGGCAGCGGATTCCTCCGCTTCTCATGGACGTCGGCTACCAGCAGCATATAAGGTGACGCCGACTCGATTTCGAAGTATTCCTCTGCATCCTCGATAAGAACGGAAGGGGCGAAGGGACGGAAACCTTCCCGGTACTTGATCTTCAGATTGAGTTTTTTCTGCATCTCGGGGTTGCGGGGGTCGGCTATGATGCTCCTGTTTCCCAGGGCGCGGGGGCCCCATTCCATGCGCCCCTGGAACCAGCCGATGACGTTCCCCTCGGCCAGCAGGAGGGCGGTCTGCTCGCACAAGGCGGCGAAACTCTCCACGCGGAGCAATCCCGCCCCGTACCTGCGCGCCGTCTGCATCACCTCGAGGTCCGAGTATTCCGGTCCCAGGTAGGAGCCGTTCATCCGGTCGGTGACTCCGTCACAGTGACGCTCGGAGCCCAGGTAGATGTAGTGGGTCGCCAGGGCCGCACCGAGGGCCCCGCCGGCGTCTCCGGCAGCGGGCTGGATCCAGATCTTGTCGAAGATGCCGCTTTTGAGCAGTTTGCCGTTGGCCACGCAGTTGAGCGCCACACCACCCGCGAGACAGAGGTGGCGCGCCCCGGTCAGACGCTTCGCCTCCCGGGCCATCCGTATCAAGACCTCTTCGGTGACCCGCTGAACGGCAAGGGCCAGATCGCAATGCTCCGAGGTGAGTTCCGCTTCCGGGGCCCGCGGCGCAAAGCCGAACAGTTCCTGCCAGCGCCGGTTGTCGGTCATGGTCAGACCGGCGGCATAATCGAAATAACCCTGGTCCAGCCAGAGCGATCCGTCATCCTTCACATCGACCATCCTGGTCATGATGAGCCGCTCGAACTCTTCCACCCTCCCCGAGCACGGATCTCCGTAGGGAGCAAGCCCCATCAGCTTGTACTCGCCGGAGTTGACCTTGAACCCCAGGTAGTAGGTGAAGGCCGAGTACAGAAGCCCCAGCGAGTGGGGGAAGTGCAGCTCCTTCAGTATGGTGAGCGAGTTCTTCGTGCCGTAGCAGATGGAGGCGGTCGCCCATTCACCGACACCGTCGACGGTAATGACGGCGGCGTCTTCGAAAGGAGAAGGGAAAAAGGCGCTGGCCGCGTGAGACAGGTGGTGCTCCGGAAACAGGAGCTTGATGCCGCTTTTCTCAACGCCGCAGCTGGCGGAAAGCTCCTCAAGAAGCAGGGTGCGCAGCATCAGCTTTTCCTTGATCCAGACCGGGATGGCCGACAGGAACGAGGAAAGCCCCATTGGCGCGAACGCGTAATAGGTTTCCAGAAGCCGCTCGAACTTCAAAAACGGCTTGTCGTAAAATACCACTGCCTCGACCTGCGCCAGGGTGATGCCCGCATGATCGAGGCAATAGCGAACGGCGTGGGCCGGAAAAGAGCTGTCCTGTTTCTTTCTGGTGAAGCGTTCCTCCTGCGCCGCGGCCAAGACTTCGCCGTTGCAGATAAGGGCTGCCGCAGAATCGTGATAAAAGGCGGAAATACCTAGCAGGTACAATGGGCAAGGACCTCATATGTTCGCGTATCTTCAAAGAGGGTCACAAGCCGGTTACGCCGAGAACGCAAGGGGACGCAAAACCCGAATGCGTGTACTTCGCGAAAACTTCCCCGCCCTTTACGGGAGTGGGGCTTGCGCAGTGTGCGGAAGGTTAGCACTGATCAGGATTGATTTTACGGGAAATGACGGAGCGCGTGAATCAGCACTGGTCTGTTTTTTTTGTAGGTAATCCGGGGAGGGGTGTAGGAGAAATTCCTACATGACGATGCCATGGGTCAGGCAGTAGTTGATGACCTCGGCGTTGGTTCTGAGCTTCAGTTTTTCCAGGACCCGGGCCCGATAGGTGCTGACGGTCTTGACGCTCAGGGAGAGCTCCCGGGCGATTTCGGTCATGGTCTTGCCCTGGGTCAGCATGCAGGCGAACTGATACTCGCGATCGGAGAGGAGCTTGTGCAGCATGGCGGGATCGATCGCTTCGCTGATCGCCTCGGCGAGCAGATTCCCCTGGAGCGGGCTGACATATTTCGCACCGGAGAGTACTTTTTCGATGGCGCTCTTGAACTCCTCCGAGGCGCTCGCCTTGTTCAGGTAACCTGCGGCACCGGCCCGCAACGCCCGCACCGCGTACTGCTCGTCGGAGTACATGCTCAACATCAGCACCGGGAGTTCCGGGTTCAGCTGGCGAATCTGCTTCAGCACATCGAGCCCGCTGCGTCCCGGCATGGAGATGTCCAGAAGCACCATGTGATACGCGCCGCCGCCGGAGACCTTTTCGATCGCCTGCTGCCCGGTGGCCGCCTCGTCGAAATCGACCGGGAACTCCAGCAGTTCCCGAAGCAGCCGCATCACCCCTTCCCTTACGATATTGTGGTCGTCGACGATCAGTATCCGTTTCAACTCTCCTCCTTCACTGCGTTCAGGGGGATTTCCAGGGTTACCGTGGTCCCCTGCCCCGGCTCTCCCTTGATGCTCAGCCCTCCCCGGCAGAGCCGGGCCCGCTCCCGCATCCCCATGATGCCGTAGGCGGTGGTCGAGTCGATTGCCTCGGCAGTTATGCCGCAACCGTCGTCCGAAATCTCCAAAATGATGCTGTCGGCCCGTTCGCACAGGGAAATGCAGACCTCGGAACAGCGGGCATGACGAATGATGTTGGTAAGCGCCTCCTGGAATATCCGCATCAGGTTGGTTGCCGCCTGCTGGCTGGAGACCTCGATCCCCTCGTTGAGCATGAGATGACAGTCGATGCCGCTGCGGCGCCCGAACTCCCCCGCCTGCCACTCGATGGCCGCCGCAAGCCCCAGGTTGTCGAGCAGGGGGGGCCTCAATTCCGCCGTAATGTGCTGGACCTGTTCGATCAGCTGGTCCAGGCCGGCATGCATTTCCTGCAGCCTCGCCGCCAATTCGAGCTGCTCCGGGGCGAACCTGCGTTCCATCCAGGAGAGGTCGAGTTGCAGTGCGGTAAGACTCTGGCCGATGCCGTCATGGACCTCCCGCGAGATTGCCAGGCGTTCCTCTTCCCGGACCCTGTCGAGGTGTTCGCTCAAGTCGCGCCGGGTCTGCTCGGCCCACTTGCGCTGGGTGACGTCGGTGAAATAGATCGTCATCCCCTCGGGAGAGGGATAACACCTGTTTTCATACCAGCGCTCCAGCGATCCGCCGCGGAAATCCTCGAAATCGACGCAGCGGTTCTCCGCCATGGCCCGCCGGATCTCGCAGTAGGCGACGCTCTCCTCGGAGCCCGGAAACATCTCCCAGCAGACCTGCCCCAAAAGCTCCGCAGCGCTCCTCCCCATCAGCCGTGCAGCAGCCGCGTTCACGTAGGTGTAGCGCCATTGCCGGTCCAGGGAGACGAAGCCGTCGGTCATGCTCTCCAGGGTGTCGACCAGCCGGTGGTGCGCCTGCTGCAGCAAGGCATCGCTCCGCTCGCGCTCCCTGATTTCCAGGTGCAGCTGCTGGTTCGCCTCTTCCAGCTCACGGGTGCGGGTCTGCACCAGCTGGTCAAGCTGGTCGCGATGCTCGATCAGTTGCTGTTCGCTCTTGCGGCGCCTGGTGATATCCCTCCTCAGCAAAACGAAGACCAGGCAGATCATGACGAAGATGACGAAGGCCTTTGCCGCCAGCAAGCGCTGCACCTTGACCATTTCGGCGACCTGCCTGGCCGACGACTCGCGCAGGTCGCGAATCGCCTCGTCCTGTGCGGCGATGATCTGCCTCTGTATCTCGTCTGTGGAAACCCTGCTCTTGCCCGGAAGCTTCGGGAGATCCTCTCCGGCGGTGGATTCCAGGGCCAGCTGGCGCTCGGCCAGCTTCACCCTGACCAGCGGTTCGATCTGGAGCACCCATCTGCGCAGCCGGGGATGGTCAGCGGCCAGGCCGTTCAGGTATGCCAGTTCCCGCTCGACATTTCCCCTCGCCTCAAGATATGACTTGAGGTACTCCTCCTTGCCGGTCCTGCTGTAGCCGCGCTGGCTTCTTCTGACCTCTTTCAGCCCATGGAGCAGGCTGTCCATTTTCCGGATCAGACTGAAGGTATACAACTCCCTCTGGTCCAGAACCTTCCACTGGGAAAGATGACTGTGGGACATGAACATGATGGACGCCAGAATGGCCACGGCCACTACGAATCCGATTTTGATGACAGCGTCGTTTTTCATTTAACCTTTCCCGCTTCTGTCGTGAAGAAACCTGCCCAGCTCCCGTGCAATCGCCTGAGAGTCGCATCGCTCCAGATACAGCTTGTAACCCTCTTCGGCGAGATGTTGCCTCAGAGCTTCATCGCTCTTCAGCTCAAGAATTCCGTCGGCCAGAGCCTCGGCATCGGCCATGTCGACCATCAAGGCGTTGTGCCGATCCTCGAAGAGCTCGCGGTTTCCCCGGCAGTCCCCAACGATTACCGGCTTTTTCATGGCGATGAACTGGTAGGTTTTGCCGGCTATCACCCGTTTTGCCTTGTCGATATCGGAGAAGTGCCCGCCCAGGCAGAGATCGGCTTGCGCGATCTGCAGCGGCAACTGCCGGTAGGGAAGCCAGTCGATGAACCGGATGTTGTCGGCGCCGAGGTTGCGGGCCAGGGTCACGACCTTGCCATGCTCCATCCCCTTGCCGACCACGACGAACTCTATCTCTTTGTGATCGCGCAATCTTGCGGCAGCTTGAACGACGTACTGCGTGCCATGCAGCGGCAGGAAAGACGAGTAGTAAAAAACCGTGAACTTCCGGCCGTCTCTTTTCGGTTCCCGGGGATAAAAGAGGGAGTCGTCGGCCCCGACAAAAACCCTGTGGAACTTGTGGCGCGGCAACCCGAAGGTCTCGGTGAAATAGTCGATATGCGCATCGGTGTCGAGGATTATGCTCTCTGCCAGCTCACAGGAGTACTTGTCGAGGTGATAGAACAATCTTCCGGGGAGGGAGTCCGGCCGGAACCTTTTCCGGTCGAAGCACATCGTGTCATAGGTGGAGAGAAAAGCGTCGAAGATGATAGGCTTGCTGCACAGGCTTCTGATGAGCGGGACCAGGGGCTGGCCGAGAAAGCCGACGAAAACGGCGTCGAAATCCTCGTTTCTTCGGGAAAGGAATTTCAGCATCACCTTGAGGAAGCGGGCGGGATAAGACGCCGACGAGTCAGAGCAGTCGATTATCTCTACCCCGATCCCCTTCAGGCATTTCAGTATCATTGCGTTTCTTACATAAGCGGGTTCACGTCCGGCTACAAAAAGAATCTTCATGACGACCTTCTCCGCTCACCCGCAAGGAAAAGCTGTCTCCTCGTTACTCGAACTGAAAAATCTTTATGTTGCCGTTCAGGGTTTCATTCTCCAGCTTTTCCTGTGCGGCTTTTTCCTGTCGCTCCTGTTCTTCACGAGCTGCCTTGTCCAGCCGCTCCTGTTTTTCCTGTGCTTCCCTGTCCAGCTGTGCCTCAAAATCCTCATCCCGTTCCTGCGCAGTTCTTTTATCCTCTATTCCCAGCAGAGCCTTTTCCTCCTTCTCCTGCCTCTCTTTTTCGATCACCTGTCTCTGGAATTCGGCGAGCTGGGCATCGCAGCTTGCAAAACACGCCTTCCGGTCGTTCTCGCACAACTCTCTGTCTATATCGTTGGGAGAGTCCTTGGCCGCGCCGGAACATGCTCTATACTGCGCCGTACAGGGGGGCTGACAGTCGGGAGGGTCAAGAACCTCAGAAAAAGCGGGAGCCGCAGCGAGGAAACTCGCGGCCACAAAAAGAATGGTGAAAATGGCTACCGGGAAACGCAGCACGTTCATGTTGCACCTGCCTTTCGTAGAGATAAAAATGCTAGCCGCAAAATAAACCAAAAACTGAAAAACCAGAAACGAAAACTTCTTTGCCACAAAAAGGCACAAAATGCGCAAAAGGTAAATCTTAGAGTCTTATAATTTAAACAAACAAACGAAAACTTCTTTGCCACAAAAAGGCACAAAATGCGCAAAAGGTAAATCTTAGGATCTCGTCATTACTCTTGAGTACAAATACGCACACACAAGCGTGGAGGGCATCGGTGTTAAGTCATTAGCGCCGCTGCTTCAAAGCTCCGAAAAAAATTTATCTCTTTGATTTTTTTCTTTTTTTGTGTCTTTTTGTGGCAAAGAGCCTCGGCTTTTTCTTTTTATGCGTCTTTTGTGCCTCTTTGTGGCAAAAAGCTTTTAGTTTGGCGGCAGGTCGCTTCCAGGGTGCCCCTTCGCGTCCAGAAGATCAAGTGCTTCATGGAAGACCCCTCCATGCTGCCTCACCCTCCCCTCCGCGCGTGATCGGGCAACGAGGGCATCCGCTTCGGAGGCGAACAGCATCTCCCGGCGCGGGAAGAAAAGCCGTACCGGGAGCCAGATGCAGAGTGCGACAATAAACATGACTGATGCAGCCCAGATCAGCAGGACGCCATAGTCGCGTATGAAATCGGTGATGACCAGGCGCCGGGTATCCGGAAACGAGATATGGTAGCCGTCCCGGGAAAGTTCCCCGCCGGCAGGGACGCTTCCGGTCAGGACAACCTCCTTCCCCTTCAAAAGCTTGAACGTGACCACCATCTCCCCGGTCATGTAGGGGTCGCTTCCATCCTCGGGCTGCGCCAGGCTGAACACGATCTGGTAGGGGGAGTCCGGTATCTCGGCGGCAGCCTCCTTGCCGGGGGGATAGATGGCCAGCACGGAGTGGGTCTCGTATCCCGCCGGAAGATCGGGAGCGGAGAATCGAACGTGGAGACCGACCCCCAGATAGCGGGGATAGACGAAGGCCCCCTCGTACAGCGAGGGTGGGTAGAGCCCGAACGACTTTTTACCCTCGCCGGGAGTCGCGCCGGCTACTTCCAAAGTCAGGTGCCTGGAGAGGATCGGACCGGGTGCTTTGGCGAACTCGATCCGCTCCACCATGCCACCTTGTCCCGACGGCGCCGGGAGCCGCACACCCTCGATGATGGCTCCCCTGGAAGAGGTGCGGGTGGTGAGACTTATCAGGATGCCGGCGAAAAGGCAAAAGCAGCCGGCAAGGTAGAGCGCCCTGGCGGGGAAATTGCCGACACCGCGCCAGGCGGCCACTCCCCCCTCCAGGCTGCGGGTCTTGTAGCCCCGGGAGCCGAGGCGCCCCTCCAGATCGGCAAGGGAGGACGAGGCCGGCAGCTCGACCGTTTCATCGAAAAGCCCCGCCGGCAGTTGAGCCGCGGTTCCCTTCATGGAGCGGCGTCTTTTGAGATGGCTCGCCGTCTCCAGTACCAGGCGGGCCGCGCTGTTCAGCGGGAGCAGGGCCAGCAGACCCGCCAGCGCGGCACTCCTGCTGGTGAATTCCATCAGGGCGATCAGGGTCTCATCGGTGACGAAAGCGATCCCGATGTAGATGAGCAGGAAGATGCCTATAACGACAGGGGACAATACCCGTGACGATGCCACGGCCCAGAGACGGTGCAGTAGGCCTTTCACTTGCCCTCCTCCTTTACCCGTGAGGTAGACTGGATGGTACTGCTCCAAGTGTTGATCAGTGTAAGTGCGTCGACATGGACGCCGTCTTCCTTCGCCTCGAACGGGATCGGGACCGGGTTGCACCCCCCCGGCTTGCCCACCGTTTCCAGGGGGATCAGCGTGTTGCAGTAGTAGCAGAGGACCGTCCCCTCGGCCTGGCCGTAGCCGTCCGGCTTGCAGATGGCGCAGGCATCGAGATCCACGGTCAACTCCCCTTCCGGGGTCATCAGCACGAAGAAACGCGCCTCCTTCCCCCCCTGCTTGTAAAGATACTTGTGCAGCTTGCCGTCCTCGATATCGATCTCGCCGCTCTTCGGGATGAAGATCTCCCCTGCCGCGCTAGCGGTTACCGGCACCGGCTTGGGGTCCCAGTATTCCACGCTCGGGAAGCGGCTCCGGTACACGGCGACCGCGAAGATCACCAGGGCGATCAGGGGAACCAGGAGCAGAAAGCGCCGGGCCCTGATGGCGGCAGCCAGGAGCTTGCGACGCTCCGCCCCCTGGCGGATGTGGGCCACCGAGGGGAGCCGCTCGAACCGGATGGCGAGGATGACGAGGAGCGCCGGGGTGAACCAGATCACGAGCCCTCCCCAGAAACCGACCTCCTTGCCGAACAGCAGCCCGATGTAGTCCCAGAGGTAGGGGAGGATGAAGAGGTGGTCCGGGATCAGCATCGATTCGAAGAACTGATGCACGAAATCGTGGGTGAACTTCATCACCTTCATGGTGAGGGGAGCAAAAATGTCGAGGCGGATCATGTACGAAGCGCTGAAGAGCAAAAGCGCCACCACGGCGGACATGAGACCGGCCGGAGAGACCGTGAACGACTTGGGAAGCCACTTGTCGGCGGCCAGGGCGCACCCCGCAAGAGCGGCGCCGGCCAGGGCGAGGAGCAGGAAGGCAACGCTGTTGCCGTCGGCTCCGGAGAGCCTGCTGGCGCAGATGCCGCCCGCTATCATGCCGGCCGCAAGGGCGCCGCCTGCAGCGGCAAGGGGAGCGTTCAGGAACCGGGAGCCCCACCAGGAGCGCGACTCGCGCAGGGCGCCGCGATAGATGGCCGCCACGGAAGCGCCCCAAAGGAGGAGAAAGCTCCCCCCCACGGCTCCCCTGATGATCCCGAAGGTGAACTCGCCCGGGAAGGAGCCGAACAGGAGCAGGGTGGCCGCCGCACCGAGCGCGAACCCGGATATGTTTGCCGCAGCCACCGTCGGGCGCCGCCCGGGGAAGCCCCTCAGCAGGAGCAAAAGGATCGCGGCCCAGGAGAGGAGATGGGGAATCAGCTTGACCGCGACCATCAGCCCCCCGTCCGTTCTTCACGCACCAGCACGCCGTCGTCGAGATAGATGGTGCGGTCCCCCCAGGCTGCCACCTCCTGGTTGTGCGTCACCATGACCACGGTGAAGCGGTCCTCGGCGCGCAGTTCCTTGAGGAGTTCCATGACCATCACGGTGCTCTTGTGGTCGAGGTTCCCGGTCGGCTCGTCGCCCAGCAGGAGCTTCGGGCTGTTGATGATGGCGCGCGCGATGCAGACCCTCTGCTGTTCCCCCCCCGAAAGCTCGCCGGGGCGGTTTTTCAGGCGGTGCCCCAGCCCCACCCGCTCCAGGGCCGATCTCGCCTCCGCCTCGTCGGGGACGCTGTGGAAGTACTGGGCCATCATGACGTTTTCCACGGCCGACAGGTAAGGGACCAGGTGGTGCTGCTGGAAGATGATCCCCACGTATTCGCGCCGGAACCGGGCCAGGCCGTCCTCGGAGAGCGCCAGCAGGTCCTCGCCCCCCACCCTGAGCGAGCCGGAGCTGGGGCGGTCCAGGCCCCCCACCAGGTTCATCAGGGTGCTCTTGCCGGAGCCGGAATGCCCCATCACCGAGAGCCACTCCCCTTGCGGCACCTGCAGGTCGATCGGCTTCAGGGCGCAGATATCGCCGTAGCTTCTGGTGAGACCGCTGGTTTGAATCGTCGCATCTGCCATATGATAACCTCTGAAATCGTGAAAGGTGAAAGGTGAAAGGTGAAAAAGGCCGGGTGCCGGGTTCTATTCACCTTTCACCCTTCACGGCTCTGAAATCGTGAAAGGTGAAAGGTGAAAAGGCTGGTGATCGGTTTTCATTCACCTTTCACCTTTCACCTTTCACGTTTTTACTCGCCGCGCAGGCTTCGCACCGGGTCGAGCTTGAACACGGAGATCATCGGCCCGATGCTCCCGAGCAGCGCCAGGAACAGGCTCACCGCCAGCGAGACCCCGGCGATCCAGGGGATGAACTCGGCCGAGGCGGAGAAGACCGTTCGGGTGATGAACTGGGCGATGGCGCTCCCCAGCAGGTACCCGGCCAGCCCCCCCAGCACGCCGAGCAGGGCGGCCTCGCCGCAGAAGATCAACATCACCTCCCAGCGGGTCCCGCCCACCGCCTTCATGAGCCCGATTTCCTTCCCCCGCTCCAGCACCGTGGTGCTCATGGTGCCGGTCACGCTGCTTCCGGCGGAGATCAGCACCACCGCGGTCACCATGATCATCAGCAGTTTGACCTTGGCGAGCAGCCCCTCGGAGGTCCTGGCTGTCTGGCGCACCTCGTTGACCTTCGCCGCGGGGAGGAGCTGCTGCAGTGCGGCAGCGCTCTGCTTCAGGCTGTCGCCCCCGGCGGTCACCATGAGACGGACCAGGGTGAGCTGCCCCTCAAGGCCTAGCGCCTGCTGCAGCTCCGGCAGCGCCAGGAAAAGCAGGGCGTCCTCCTCGCCGCCGGAGGTGACGATCCCCGAGACGCGCAGACGGAGCATCCGGGCCTTGCCGGCAAGCTCCATGGTATCTCCGAGCTTCAGCCCCAGTCGGGTCGCCAGGTCGTGGCCGACCACGGTCTCGCCGGCCGCGGGCCAGTTCCCCTTGAGCTGCCACCAGGGGAAAAGGCGGCGGATGTCGTCGAAATTGACCCCGTCCACCATCAGGTCGGCATCCTTCCAGTGCAGCGCGCCGCGCAGATGGAAGGAGCGCTCGGCCTTGAGGGCGCTGCGGGAAAGGGCCTCCGCCACCTGCTGCTGCTGCAGGTAGGCCGGCTCCGCGATGACCCCGAAGTTGAGCCCGCCGCTCCCCACGTCGAGCCTGGCGGTCTCCGGGATCACGATCAGGTTGGCGCCGTACTTGCGCACCTCTTCGGCCACCCTCTTCTCCATGGAGAAGGAGACGATGCCGAGCGCCGTGGCGAGGCTTGAGGCCATGGCGAGCACCGCCAGCAGAAGGAGGGTGCGCCCCCTGCGATGGGCGAGTGCGCGTAGAACGAGTTGAAGCAGCCAGCGACGCCTGTGCATATTATCCTTTCAGAACCCGGACCGGCTCGATGAGGAGCGCGCGGCGCAAAGGCGCCACGCTCCCGGCAAGGGCCACGACGAAGGCGGAGATGAGGGCGGTGGGAAAGAGCCACAGGGGCGAAACGATGGTGGAGTTGAACACCAGGCGGCTGATCAGCTCCGCCAGCTGGTCGCCGATCAGGTAACCGACCACCCCGCCGCAGACCGAGATGATCAGGGTCTCGCCGATGAAGATGGCGGTAATCTGGAACCGGTCGGCGCCCACCGCCTTCATCAGGGCGATTTCGGGGCTGCGCTCCGCAATGGAGGCCATCAGGCTGGTCGATACGGCGGTGGCCGAAGCCCCCAGCGCCAGCAGGGTCAGAAGGAGCATCACGGAGTTAAGCTTGGTGAGCAGCGCCCCTTCGGCGCTGGCGATCTGCCAGATCGGCTTGGCGCGGCTGCCGGCCATCACCTCTTCCACGTTCTTGGCGATCGAGGTGACGTAGGCGGTGCAGTACCACTTCTCGAACTCGTCCTTGGTCATCAGGGCGGGGTCCTTCTTGCCGAACTCGTCCATCGGGACGGTCAGGGCGCTCACCAGCACGCGGGAGACCTTCCCCTGCTGCTGCAAAAGCTCCTGGACCGTGACCAGGGGAGCGAAGAGCTGCTCCTCCTCGAAGCCACCGGTGGTGACGATGCCGGAGACCCGGAACTGCTGGCTGCGTCCCCGTACCAGCGCTGCCACCTCGGCCCCCGGTGCGAGTTTCAGGCGCCTGGCCAGGGCGGCTCCCACGATCGCCTCGTCCGCCGCCTCCGGCCATCTCCCCTGCACCTCCCACCAGGGGGCGATCCCCTTGATCCCCTGAACCGAGCTCCCTTCGCCCGGGACCTCCAGCTGTTTGGAGAACCAGGTGCCGGAGACCACGCCGCGCTCCCGCCTGCCGCCGGCGGAAAACTCGGCCACCCCGAACAGGTAGGGGGTGAAGCCGGTGATGTTGTATTTCCAGAAGACGGTCTTGATCTTGGGGAGATCTTCCTCACGCAAAAAACCGCCCCCCTCGACGGCGGACGGTTCAAGTAGGATGTTGGCGCCGTAGCTGCGAAGCTCCAGCGCCATCTTGTGGGAAACCTCGCCGGCGATGCCGAGAAATGCCGTAGCCACGGCGGCACCCATGGCGATCGAGAGAAAGACCAGGAACACCGCCTTGGGGCGTTTCAGAAAGGAATTTTTGAGCATGCGGAAAAGCATATAAACCTTAAAACTATCAGCCACAAAAGGCACAAAGGCACGCAAGCACAAAAGAAATCAGCCAGGAATCTTTTCAACTTCAAATACAGCTTCAAAACCGGAAAAGCAAAAAACATTTAGCCACAAAAAGGCACAAAAGGCACAAAAAGAAACCAAACCAGGAATTTTTTCAGGTCAAACATTACTTCAAAACCCGAAAAGCAAAAATCACCTAGCCACAAAAAGGCACAAAAGGCACAAAAAGAAACAATCAGGAACTTTTCAGGTCAAACACTACTTCAAAACCGGTTTCGATGGTTTAGACGTTTCCGGGGCAAAAGATCCAGTTACTGTCTCAAGCCTATTTTTGTGTCCTTTGTGCCTTTTTGTGGCAAAAAAGATTTCGATTCTGGTCTTACGTCTTTTTGTTCCCCGTTTTTGTCTCAAGTCTTTTTTTGTGTCTTTTGCGCCTTTTTGTGGCAAAAAAAAGATTCCGCTCCTGGTTTTACGTCTTTGTCCCTTTTTGCGGCTACTCCCCGAACTCCGCGCGCATCCCTGCCGGCAGAGACTCCTTGAGCTGGGCCACCTTTTGCTGCATGCGGCGCCAGGCGATCACGCCCCAGACCACCACGGCGAACATCATGACATGCTTCACCGCCAGGGCCGGGATCTGCAGCTTGTCGGCGGCGTTGGCCCACTCGAAGCTGGTATAGAAGATGGTGCGCGGCACTCCCCCCAGGATGACCCACCAGAGGGCGAACTTGAACAGCTTGACCATATGGCGGTTGGTCTTCAGGAAGAAGAGGGTCGATTCCGGTGTGTTCATGGTCGCCTGGATGCGGATGATCGCATGCAGCGCGAAGCCGCTCCCCACCAACAGGCCGGTGGCCATGTCGTGGAAATAGTTGTTCATCATGATGGCTACGCCGAGTCCCGGGCTGATCTCCATGACTATTTGTCCTTCTTCGGCGATGCCGGCGTGAAATGCGTGTAGTAGTGCGTGTACTGGTCAATGGAGCGCTGGTCCCAATCGAAGGTCGGCTCGATCACCATCTTTCCCGTCTTGTCGATGTAGCCGCATTTCCCCTTCACCTTGACCGGAGCGACGCCGTTGACGAAGATGGAGGCCGACTCGAACTGGGGCTTGATCACCATCTTGCCCTGCTTGTCCATGTAGCCGATCTTGCCGTCGGCCCAGATCGGCGCCAGTCCCTCGCTGTAGACGGTCGGCGCGTCGATTTCCTTCTCCAGGAGCGGTTTTCCGGTCTGGTCGATCAGCAGCCATTTCTCGCCCTTGCGCACCGCGGCTACCCCTTCGTGGAAGTTGGTCCCTTCACCGTATTGGGCCGGTATGACCATCTCGCCGCTCTTGTTGAGGTATCCGATGATGCCGTGCTTGCCGTTGATCCTGACCATGGCCAGGCCGTCGCGGAACATGGCGGCGGCATCGTATTGCGCCGGGATCACCAGCTTGCCGCTCTTGTCCACATAGCCGAACTTCCTCCCGACCTTGACGGCAGCCAGTCCTTCGGAGAAGTTGGTGGCGTCGTCGTACTCGGGCTTGATGATGAATTTCCCCGTCTTGTCGATGTACCCGGCCTTGCCGGCGTCGTTTTTGACGATGACCACGGGCGCCAGCCCGTCGGTAAAGGCGAAGGTGGTCAGGTAGTCGACCCCGGTGACCATCTTGCCGCTCTGGTCGATGTAACCCCAACGATCGCCCTTCATCACCGCCGCGCGTCCGTCCATGAAGAACAGCGCCCCCTGGTACTGGGTGGGAACCACCATGTTCCCCTTGGTGTCGATATAACCGTATTTATCGTACACGCTCACCGCCGCGAGCCCCTCGGAGAATATCGAGGCGTTCTCGTACTGCGCCGGTATCACCATCTTTCCGTTCAGGTCGCAGTAGCCGTAGCGCTTGTCGACTCTCACCAAGAGCAGGGGCGAGTTGTCCAGCACCACCTTGGTTTCTTCCTTGCTGCAGCCGCTGCAGATGGTCAACACTGCCAGCGCGAGGATAAACAGACGCTTCATTTTAATTACCTCCAAAAATTGGCTCTCATCTCTCATCGGTTTTCCCCAATATGCCATTGAAGAGTTTGCTGAATTCGTCCTCGGCAAGGCTTTTGTAGAACTCGGACTTGGCGGCGACCACGAGCCGCAGCTCGCCACCCTCTTCCCGCACGGCTCCGACGATCTCACGGCGGTAAAAGAGCAGCCGCCAGATCACGGCCACGCAGGCGATGATGAAGCCGGTGTAAAGTATGGAAACGCCGCGCTCCTTGATGACGTAGAAGCGGACCCAGAAGGGCATCTCCTGCATCTCCAGACGCAGGCCGGCAAATTCCAGGGCGCCGTCTTTGGGGACCATCCCCTCGCCTACCTTCTTCCCTTCCTTCTCCACCACGATGGAGAAGGTCGGCTTGTTGAATTCCTGGCTGCGGGTCGTCGGTACCCCCTTTTCCAGGACGTAGTCGGGGTAGAAATTGGTTACGAACTCGTACCCCCCGAGGGCGAAGCGGTCCTGCCTCCCCTGCAGCACGTCGAGCTTGAAGAAGGCGCCTTCGATATCCTTGCCCGATGCGTCTTTCAGGACGAAGAGAGGTGCCATCCCCAGATGCTTGAAGACGAAAAAGGTGTGGTCCGTGATGTAGGGGGTGTTGATGCCGATGTCGTGGACCTTGCCGGCGGCGTCCTGAAGCTTGACGCTGATCCCGGTCGGCGTATTGCGGACCACCTTGGGGGTCACGCCGGTTACCGTGAAGGAGACCTTGGGGATGTCGCCCACTTTCGGCAAAGCCGGGCTGGGCGAGGCGTTGTAGCGCTCCAGCTCTCCCTGGAACGACTCCCCCTGGGCGAGGTCCACATACCCTATGAAGGTCGTGTAGATGCTGATGGCGCCCCCCAGCAGGATCAGGAAGAAACTGAGGTGGAAAAACGCGAAGGCGAGCGGGGAGTAGCGGTTTTTCACCCCGAGGAATCCCTTCTCATCGCCCAGCACGGTAAAGCCGCGCTTTTCCAGCAGGGCGATCACGCCCGGGCCGTCCATTTCGGCCGGCAGGACGTAGTCGCCCCGGAACAGGTAACCGGACGCCGTCTCGGGAGCGACGATGCGCGACTGCGGCATCTCGATCCGTTTCATCACGAGCGGCATGCGCTGCCACATGACCAGCGCCAGATTGAGGAAGAAGAGTCCCCACAGGGTCAGGGTGAGCCACGAGGTGTAGATTTCCGTCAGCTGCAGCGCGTCGAGGAAGGCCACCAGGGTGGGGGAGTTGTGCTGCCATTCGAAATAGATATCCTTCACCAGGGATTTCTGCGGGATCATCAGCCCCAGGGCGAAGATGACGCCCAGAAGACAGATCAGCAAAATGGTGAAGCGGAGGGAAGCGAGATATTTGATTAGTTTACTGAACATCAAGAACCTTTATAATCGTTGAGAGTCGAGAGTCGAGAGTTGAGAGATGAGAGATGAGAGATAAACGATAGAGAGTTGACCTCAACCCTCAACGGTTCACCCTCAACGGTTCACCCTCAACGGTTCACCCTCAACGGTTCACCCTCAACGGTTCACCCTCAACGGTTCACCCTCAACGGTTCATCCTCAACGGTTCATCCTCAACGGATTTCCATCAACGGATTTTCTACCGCACGTTGAACATGTGCAGACTGGTATTGACCACCAGGTTGACGCCGAAGAAGCAGATGATAACCGAACTCAGAGCGACGATCGCCAGGGTGGCCAGCCGCTTTTCACGCCAGCCGAAGGTGACCCGCAGATGAATGGTTAGGCCGTAGGTGAGCCAGGAGATCAAAGACCAGGTTTCCACCGGGTCCCAGCTCCAGTAACTCCCCCAGAGGTCCTTGGCCCAGATTGCGCCGGCGCAGATCATTATGGTATCGGTGATGAACCCGAACACGATGTAGCGGAAGATCAGCTCTTCCAGGCGCCCAGGGGAGGGGAAGCGTTCATAGGCTGGATTGGGCACAGCCTGCAGATCGCTCTTGCGCTTCAGCAGATAGAGGACCCCCGCGGCCATGGCCAGGGAATAGGCGCCGAAGGAAAGCCAGGCGAAATAGACATGGATATAGAGCCAGATGGTCTTCAGGCTCGCCGCCATGGGGGTCAGAGCCGGGTTCTGCATGTAGCCGTACCCCATCATGATGGTGACCAGGGTAATGGTTGCGACGGCGAGGCTCTGCAGCGCCTTGTTCTGCCACCCGACGAACAGGGTGCCGGCGACGATGAACCACCCCCCCATCAGGGCGTACTCGTAATGCCCGGACCAGGGAAGATGCCCGGTAGCGGCAAATCGGGCGTAGATCGCCGCGGTATGTGCGATGAAACCGAGGGCGACCAGGAGCGTTACCTTAGGCATCACGCGGGGATTTTTGAAGACGAAGGAATAGACGCAGCCGCCGACAGAGAGCGCGTAGATTACCAACGTCACCCAGTAAAATATTGTTTCCCAATATGCCATTTAAGATCCTTGTTGAGAGTTGAACCTTGAGATCCGGGATCCGCGCCCAGGCAGACCGGTTCTCAGCGATTTACTTTATTGTTATTGTTGCACGAAGCGGGAGCCCTACCCTTCAACGATCCTGCGCGTCTCCCCACCAATGGCCCAGGCGCGGGAACCCTCGGGGGTCTCCTCCAGCCAGACCCGCTGCGGGCGGAAGGCGATCCTCAGGATCAGCCCGAGCAGCGCGATGACGCCGCCCACCCAGAGCATCTCCATGTGCCGCCGGCGCACGACGTGGATCTCCGACCAGTTCCCCAGCGCATCCAGCGACATCACGAAATCGCCGACCTCCTTGGAACGGTACTGGTGCAGCACGTACTCGGTATCCAGCACCGTCTTCCCCTCGCGGGTCAGGATGAACTTGAAGACTTTCTTGTCCGGGTTGTAGAAGGCCTCCCCCTCGTGCCCCTTGGGGGTCCTGAAGGTTCCGTACATGCTGTAGTCCCCTTCCTTCTTCCAAAGCGGGGAGAGCTTCACGGAATCGAGGTACACGATCTGGTTCGGGTCGTCCTTCTCCTTCAGGGTGAGCGCCGCATCGACCAGCTGCTTGGAGAGGTAGATGTCATACCCCTGGTAGCGGTACGGTTCCCCGGAGCCGATGATGGTGGCGGAGCCGAGCGGCTTCCCCTCCTTGGACCAGAGCACGATGTCGCTGGCTCCCTTGGGATAGGTGCTGCTGGCGAAAACCTGCTTGGTCACCTCCAGCTTGGGAAGACCTGCCGGCGAGGCAAAGGGCCCCATCATCAGGGGGAAGTATGCTCCGCGCTTGCTGAGATCGGCCGGTATGCCGATGCCGTGCAGCAGGGTGCCCGAAAACTGGTACATGTTCTCCCAGGTGCCGATGAACAGGAGCAGGAAGAGCCCCCCGTAGATCATCACCGTCCCCAGATAGCCGCGCTCGTGCTTTTCGGCATAGCTGCCGTCGGCGTTCAGCTGGAACCCCGCCTCGGCCAGCTGGTCCCGGATCAGCGCCGCGGGGCGCGCCGGGGTCAGCGCGGCGCCGGACGGGCGCGTCCCCTCGCCGTAGCGGAGGCTGCGGCGCAGTCCGGCCAGGTAGGTCAGCAGCCGGCCGCCAAGGAACAGCAGCAGTCCCACGTTGTTGTAAAGCAGCATCCGCTTGGTGATCCGGAACGGAAGCGGGAAATGGAGCAGCGTGCTGAGGATCAGCGCAGCCGGGATGATGATGAAAATGAACAGGGGAATGGGGGAGCGGAGCAGGAAGCGAAGGGGTTTTGATTCGGTTTGCATGTCGGTAGCTGCCCTTGTGATTGGAATTCGTCAACGACGGCGCCTGCAGCAGATAGTCGAACAGGGCCTTGTTGACCGGAAACTGGTTTTGGTAGCGGCTGATAATAACAACTTTTTTTCTGAAATGAAACCAAAATATCGGAATGCCAATGTGGTGCTCGGCCAAGGCTAGCGGGGCACCGGATCACCTGGTACTGCTTGCAGAACAGCCGGATCTGCACCCGAAGTCAGCTTCATCTCCCCTTGTCGAAGCAAAAGGCACTCCCATCATGGACCTAACACTCCTCGTCAAGGGACGGAGTTTCTTTAGCAAAGATCGCGCTGGCCGGGAAATAAAAACGCCGGCGCTTTGGGCGCCGGCGTGATTGCAGTTTTCATGCGGGAGAGGGGCAATGCCCCTCTCCACGGTTGAGGTTGATTAGTAGGTCAGCGGACGCAGGATGGTCCTGGTTGTTGCGCGGCCACCGAACACCGAGGTACCGGCGTGGTCGGTGCAGGCGCCCCAGGAACCGAGGATGCCGTTGTCGTCGGCGAGGGCGGTGGGGTTAACCTTGCCCGCAGCCGCAGCAGCTGCCTTAGTCGGCGATTTCGAGAGGCTGCTTCCGTTCAGGGTGTAGCAGCCCTGCTTGTTGGCCTGGCTGATGGTCTTCACCGTCCACTGATCGGCGCTGTCGCCGCCGTTGTAGCGGATGTTGCCCAGACCCGGCATGAAGCGGTACGGCTTGCGGCTGACGGTGGTGACTGCGCCGGAGGCGACTTTGGCGCCGGAGTAGGTGGTGTAGCTGGCGTTACCGGCGTTGCCGTGGATGCCGCCGAAGGTCTTCCTGTCGGAGGCGTTGTGGCAGGCCAAGCACTTGTTGCCGTAGATGTTGCCGCCGCCGGCAGCAGATGCAACACCGTTTTCTACTTGTGCGGTGAATGTCTCGACCGTACGGCCGGCTACGGAGCTGTAGGCACCCACGTTAAGGCGTGCAAGTCCGGTCAGGCCGGCGGTGTTGTAATCGTTGCCGTTGCAGTAAGTAGCATTGGCGTTGGCACCGTTGTGAGCCTGATACAGGCTCTGGGTGTGGCAGATGTAGCAGACCAGAGCGTCTTTGGCGAGGACGTCGTCGCCGTTGGAGTTACGCAGCATGTACTCGTTGTTGGAGCCGTGTGCGCCGATGACGGCCTTGTTGAAACCGGCGGTCAGGTTCACGTCGGCCTGACGGAACTGGCCCACGGTGTGGCAGTCGCCGCAGTGCAGGACGTTGTCGTCGGCCAGGGCTACGCCGTTGAGGGTGGTGTAGGTTGCGTTGAACTTGTTGAGTTCGAACATGGTACCGGTGATGGCTTTAACGCCTTTGATCGGTAATGCAGTAGCGCCGTCACGGAAGGCCATGTTGGCGGTGGAGATGTTGGTGAACTGTGCTGCAGTGAGGGTCTTGGCGGTGTACTTCTGACCGCGGACCGCGTGGTGCGAGCTGTTGCCGGTGTCGAACTGCGAGTACGCGTCTACGACGTTGACACGGGAAACCTGGTCGTAGGAGTTGGAGACGGTGTCGCCGAACGGGTTGAGAGCGGTACCGGTGTAGCCGGTTACGCCGTCGATGGCGGCAAACGCATCAGGTGCACCTGCCGCGTTGTGGCAGGAGAAGCAGAACTGGTCCATCAGGGTGTGGTTCGGTGCTGCGGGGTTCCACGGGTAGCCTGCGCCGACTGCCTCGGTCTGGTTGCCGAGCAGGGCGGTGTTGCCGTTACGGAGGTCGATCACTCCGTCGTTCATGTGGTTGGTGCTGTTGACGGCAACAGCGCTCCCCTCTTTCTTACCTTCGAGGTGGCAGACTGCGCAGTCGGAGTCCTGAAGAGCGCGGCCGGTTACGTGGTGCGAGCGCTTCTCGAACTCGTTGGTGATGGAGCGGACGCCGTCGTTGCTGGAGGCGCTGTCATGTTTGATGTTCACGTCGTGGCAGCCGATGCAGCTGGTTCCGACGGTGGAGGTTGCGGTGTGGATGGCGTTGTGGCAGTTTGCGCAACCAACCTCGACTACGGTGGTGTTGAAGGTTGCCAGTACTTCGGTGATGTTCTTGTCGGTGTGGCAGGAAACACATGCTACGCCTGCAGCGGTGACGGTGGCGGTCGAGGGAACTTCAGGTGCGTTGACGCCGGCGTGGCAGGTCTGGCAAGCGGTAGCCGGTGCTGCGATGTGGGCCGGAGCTGCGACGGTCTTGCTGCCGTCGATTGCGCCGTTGTCGAGGAAGTCGACGGAGTCGGAGATCAGTTTCAGGGCGTAGCCGTTGTTGTGGGCGTAGGCACCCGGATCGTGCTCAAGCAGGTTGTAGTTGAATGCTGCACCCATCACGTCCTTGCCTTTGCCGGTGTAGATTGCATCCCAGTTTTTGAAGGCGTTGGCCGTAACGGCGGCGGTGACTGCATTGGCCTCAGTGACCTCTACCTTGAAGAAGTAGGGGTAAGCAGGCCAGAAGTAGATCCCTTTGCCGGCCAGGTCGGACTTGAGACCGGCAAGCGCGGTGTGGAAAGCTTCCTTGGTTTGCTCGAGCTTGGCGCCGTTCATGCCGTCGTGGCAGCTCGCGCAGAGGGCGCTGTTGTTTGCGGTGATGACGCCGTTGGCATCCTTGGAGACGAAGTCCCAAGTGTGGCCGTGGCCTTCGCTCATGTGGCAGGCGACGCAGGGGCCGTTGGTCCCGGTGGCGAAGGTGTTGTCCTTGCCGAGGTTCTTGTGGTAGCCGATGCTGTCGTAGCTCTGGCCTGCGAACTCGTAGCCGGTCTTGTTGTAGACCGTGCCGCCGGCGGAAAGGTAGTGCGAGTTGATGAAGTTCAGGTTGGTGAACGCGTCGACTTTAAGCTTGATGCTGTCGCCGGTCTCGCGGCCGCCGTGGCAGCGTACGCAGATTGCGGATGCGCCCGGGACGTTGTAGGCAACGGTCGCGCCGTTGGACAGGGGCACGGTGAAGGCGTTGGAAGCGGTGCGCAGTGCGCCGGTGCTGACGTCGGCGTGGCAGGCGCTGCAGTTCAGGACTTCGCCGGCTGCCACGGGAGGAGTTGCCCCGAAGTAGTTGGCGGTGTCGCCCAGGGTTTCGAGTTTAGCAACGAATGCGGTGCCGTTGTGGCAGCGCTGGCAGGCAGCGCGGGAAGCGGAGCGCCAGTCGTAGTGAGCCCATGCTTCGCCGGCGGGGTTGCCGTGTGCGGAAGCCTTGTACTCAGCCATGATTTCGGCGTTGCCGGCATGGCAGTTGGTGCAGGTTACGGTTGCGCTGACATACTGCGCGTGTCCCGGAGCGACGGCACCACCGCTGTGCGAAGCAAGCGGGGTATCTGCTACAGCGGTCTTGGCATACTTGTGGCCTTCGAAGCTGTGGCAGTCGGAGCATACGGTGCTGCCTGCTTTGTGCAGGGCAACAGCGCTGTGGCAGGCAGAGCAGTCAACCTGCGGGCCAGGCATGGTTTTGTGGCAGGAAACGCAGTCGACGCCGTTAGCCTTGTGGTTGGACTGCAGCCACTGGGCGGGTACGTCTTTGACCGACTGGCTGACGCTGGCGGCCAGGTGGCAGGTGTTGGTGCAGTTCCTCTCCATGGCAACCGTGGTATCCACGCCATAGGCGGCGGTGACGGTGATGTTGGAGGTGATGTTGGAGATGGTCGCCTTCACCGGACCCTGGAACGGCAGGGTTACGGCAGCGCCGAAACGGTCGGTCAGGGCAACGGTGCCGCCGGTGACGGTAAGGGAGTTAACCTTGTTGTTGGAACCGGTCGGGGTGACGATCAGTCTGACCGCGCCGCCGTGGGCCACTGCGGGGTTCGCCGGAGCGATACCTGCGTTGGTGGTTACTACATAAGCAAGTTTCTGGTAGGTAGCCAGCACCGGGTTCACCGACTTGCCGGTAGCCGGGATGCCGGTGATGGTCCAGACGGTGTCGTCGCCATTCTTGGCGATGCTGCCGGTGGTGGTGACGCTCTTGATCTTGTAGCCGGTAGTTGCAGTAACAACGGCGGTTACCGGGGTGGCGTCGGTGTAGTTAACCAGCTTCGGCAGGCCGACGGAGGCGAGGGTGAACGCCTTGGTGCCGTTGGTGGCAATGGTGCCGCCGGAGTTGGTGTTGGTGAGCTGCAGCTGCCAGGTCTTCGGCACCACGACGGTGTTGGTGGATGCGAAGGTCGCGGTCAGGCCCTGAGCCTTGAGCACCGCGGGGCGGGTCGGATCAACCGGGGTCGGCTTCGCGATAGCCACAGATGCTGCGACGGTCCCGTCAGCAGGGGTGATGTCCGTCACGACAGCGCCGTTGATCTGCTTCAGAGCAGAAATCTTGAAGCCGGCGTTCGGTGTTACCACAACCGTTACGGCCGAGGTGCAGTTGGTGTATGCGATGCCGGTGGTTTGTGCGGCCTTGTTTCCGACCTTAATCGAACCACCGGAGTTCGTTAGCTGGGTCCGCACCGAGTATGTCGTGGCGGCCCAGGCACAGACCGCTGACATAACTGTCAGGCAAACCAGAGTGAGCAATCCTTTTTTCAACATTGAAGTCCCCTTTGTATGCTTCAGCGGTTGTGTTAGCAACCTGCTGAGGCGAAGTTTGACGAGGCTACAGCCTCCACATTGTTTAAATTACTTGATGTGGCAAGACAGGCAGATCAGAGACTCGGTTTGCTTAGCATACAGGAAGTAGTTCGGTGCGTTCTGCGGAGTACCGAGAACAACCTTGGCAGGGGTGCCGGCCTTGTAGTTGTCCTGGGTGGCGTTCTCTTTGTTGTGCACTTCGTGGCAGGTGGCGCAAGTCATGATGGAGCCGCCATACAGGTTGTCGGCGATGAGCTTGTTGCCGACGCCGTCGTTACGGGTCACGTTGTTGTACACGCCCTGAGCCTGGCTGTAGCTGATGCCGGTTGCGTAGCCGTTGTCGGAGGTGACGATCTCGGTGCCGGCTGCGTCGCCGTTGCTGGCCTTGGAGTTACGGAAGGCAGCGATGTCGTTGTAGTCGAAGCCGATCGGGTGGGTGTTGCTCAGGTCCTTGGTGAGGTCGGCGCGGCCTGCGTAATCGATCCCCTCGGAGACGGTGCCGATGAACTTGGTACCGGCCTGTGCGAAGGCGCTGCCGTGCTGGTCGACGGCGATGCCGCCGTCATGGCAGCTCATGCAGAGGCGGCTCGGGCCGGCCAGCGGATCGACGATGTCGAATGCGCCGTCGTTGGAGTTGTTCGGAGTAGCCCAGGTGTAAGCGGTGAACTGGTCGTCGGAGGTGAGCTCGTGGTTCCAAAGCGGCAGGTTGGCGGTGCCGTCGGTTACGTCAGCATGGTGAGGGGTGTGGCAGTAAACGCAGACTCGGCCCATGATGTCGACGTTGGTGCCGGTGATTTTCGTCATGTCGTGAAGTGAACCGTTGACCCCTGTACCTGCGGCAACGCCGCCAAGAGCCGTACCTGCTGCAGCCAGACATCCGAGGGCTACTACGGTTGCTAAAACCTTTTTCATTTTTACTTCTCCTTTTTCCCTTGAGTTTGGTGAACTACTTGGTTTGATAACTCATAACATGGCCTGCGATGTTACTTTCCTGCCAGCGAATCTGCCTTTGCCCTCCTTTCGTTTTATTGAAATAACACCTGCAACAAGTGGACGTTCTGATCTTGTATTGTGCAGTAAGGATGCCAAAAGGCGTTTTTACCCCTTCATGCCGGGGCGCAAGGACAGAGGCGGCACGCGATTCAGCGAGTCAGGTATCTGTTATTTCAGGAATTGTTCTGAGAAGTCCGTCAGTTGCCGGCCTGGGCTTTGGACGCCTTTTACCCTGATGTCACGGATGAGTTACAGCGGCTTGAAAGGACCTAAAGTCATTCCGCTCAGCCATGACGGAGTTTAACCGGATTTCCGTTTCTTTAAGATGACCGGAAGATTACGGTTTCGTCATGTTGATTATTGAAGGTGTGGATGGCCTGAAAAGGGGGGGACGACAACCGTGAAGCGGTTCCGTAGGAGCGATTTCTGCCGCGACAAACTGCTGCGGAGGATCGAGGAAGCACCAATCTCCCGCAAACTGCGCAAACACCCCCTCCCCCTTGTTGTGGGAGGGTTGGGGAGAGGGTGAAAGGCTCGCACCAGCCTCACCCTCCCCCCCACCCCCTCCCATCAAGGGAGGGGGAGCGAGCAGTAGGAGCTTAACTTAATGGCAGTGCCCCCCTGCCCCACAAGGGAGGGGGGAGTTTCAACCAGCGGAAGATTGACGCTAATCAGGTCCCCTTTTGAAGAAAGGGGGGCTTTACGCCACAGGCGCTACTTTGGCATCAACTGCTGCAGGCGTTCGGGCTCATCACCCAGCCACTGCGGGCTCAGCGCGGTGCCGTCGAACAGGGACGAGGTCTTGAACGGCTCGTATTGACCGCTCATGGCAGCCTCCGCGGTCTTCGCCAGCAGGGAGCCTACCTCCTGGCCGCTCATCGGTCGGAAGCTCTCCACCGCCTGGCAGGCCTGATCCAGAATCTCCATGCTGTCGATACCGGTTATCACCACCGAGGCGGGGAGATTCAGGGCGTACTGCAGGCACTCGATCGGCGTCACGGTGCCGGATTTCAGGAGGATCCCGTTGGCCATGCACTTCATGCCGAGAACCCCTATCTTCTGCCGGACCAGTTCCGGCAGCACGTGGTTTTCGAAACTCCTGAAGTGAGCGTCCATCACGTTGAGAGGCATTTGCACGGCATCGAACTTGAACCCGTGATCCGCGGCGATCTTGAGCATGTGCAGATGGATCTGCGGGTCCTTGTGTCCGGTAAAGCCGATGTAACGGATCTTCCCTGCGGCCCGGGCCTCGACGAGTGCCGCGTTGGCCCCTTCCTCGTCAAATATCCGGTAGGGATCCTCGAAACGGAGGATCTCATGATGCTGTACCAGATCGATCATCTCCACCTGCAGCCGCTTGAGCGATTCATCGAGCTGTCTCGTCGCCTCTTTTTTGGAACGCCCGTCGATCTTGGTCATCAGGAAGGCCCGGTCCCGGTAGCCGTCGCGAAGCGCCTTTCCCATGCGGATCTCGCTGGCGCCTTCATTGTAATCCCAGCAGTTATCCATGAAGTTGATGCCGCGATCCAGTGCGGCACGGACAATGTCGATGCTGACCGACTCGGAAACCTTCCGAAGGCCCAGGTGCCACCCCCCCACCCCGATTGCCGAGACCCTCTCATTGGTGCTGCCAAGCGTTCGGTAGATCATGATTCCCCCCGTAGATCCGTCCGTGTAATGGTGATGGTGCGACCTGATTGGCACGAATCTCCCGCTTGGTCTTCTCCCCNNTGCGCAGTTTGCGGGAGATTGGTAATAATCAGGTGGTGCGAAGCGACCCAGGAGCCGCCACCCGGTAATTTTACACACTTTTACAGGCTCTGCCATCGGGGGGATGATTTCTTGCGGCCGGGCCTTGGGGGCTGGGGGCACCGCCAAAAATTAAATTGATTAGCAACGCCAGCAACAACTCTCCCTCCCCTTCAAGNNAGGGACGTACAGCGGAAGATCAGCTGATCAGGAAAAACAAAGCCCCGGGGAATTGCTCCCCGGGGCGCTATGGCTTATGCTGATGCTTCTGCCTGCTGCTACGTCATCCTGTCCCGGACCTACTTCATGCTGGGCAGGTCAT
>DNRQ01000096.1 GCA_003499925.1 Geobacter sp. | reverse complement strand
CCCTTCGTAGCGAGAGCCGGCCTTTACTCCCCACGTTTGGTTACCCTCTCGTGACAGGCCGCGACTACATGTTGAACGAGCAATTTACATGTCTGACTCCTTTCAGTCAGATAGATCAGCCAGGCTTAGCCTGGCGTACCGGAGACGCAGAGGGAAAGACAAAATCAAGCACAGAACTATTTTTGTTTCGTCACCTTGTCTTCCCCGCGTCTCTGCGTCTATGCGTCCCTGCGTTAAGCCTTTAATGCTTTACGCCGTTTCGCTTTGTTTCTCCCCTTTGCTTCTTTGCCTTCTTCCTTGTTACCCGGTTTCCGTTTCCTTGTTTTTCCCCGCGTCTCCGCGCCTCCGCGTCTCTGCGTTAAGCCTTTAATGCTTTGCGTCTGAGCCGGAGTTCCCTCACCAGCATCAGCGCGAAGAGCGCGAAGGAGGCCAGTGTCAGGTATTTCCCGATCTTGAACGGCGTCGGGTCGAACACGAATGCCACCTTATGGTTGCCGGGGGTCAGGTAGATCCCGCGCAGCACGTGGTTCACCGGGTAGATCTCGGCCTCTTTGCCGTCCACGGTCGCGCTCCATCCCTTGTAGTACTTCTCGCCCAGCACCAGCATGGAGTTCATGGCAACCGAAGCCTCCAGGTCGATCCGCTCCCCCTCATAGCGCAGCAGCCGCACCTCCCCGGCGGGTCCGGGCAAGGGGGTGTTGAGCCCTGCCATCTGGATGGGGGGGACGGATTCCACCAGCGCCATGAGCCGCGGGTTGAATGCCGGGTCCTGCAGTGCGCCGAGCGCCTCCTGGGCCGAGCTGACCGGCAGCGCGATCGGGGCGAGCCACGCCTTCGGGAGCACGTTGCGGTTTTCCAGGATGACGGTGGCGCCGTCAGGAGAGGTGAAGACGGGCGCGTACTTGCCGGAGAGATTGGCCTTATCCTGCTCGAACTGATCCTTGGCGTAGACAAGGTAGCGGACGTTGAGAATGTCCGTGGCGCTGGAGCCGAGGTTGAAGTTGTCAAGCATCTCCTGCCAGCGGCGCTGCTGCACCGGGTTGGAGGTGAACATCACCGGGATGCCGGCGGAGGCGAACTGCATGGGGTCGCTGCCGTTCATCGGGAGCACGCGGTACTCCTTCGGCTTATCGGAGAGGAAGGCGATCTCCGGAGTCTTCACCCCTTTCGATTGCTGCGGCTCGTTCACCAGGAACATGAACTTCGAATTTACCCGCCCCACGTCGGCCAGAAACAGCGCGAAAAGGAGGTAGATGAGCAGCTTCGCGGTGAGAAGGCCGCGATAATAGAGCAGATACGCCGCAGCGAAGAGCGCCGAGAGCCCGGCGGCGATCGCGGTCTCCGTCACCAAGTTCCCCCAGCGCTGCAGGACGAGCTGCTCGCTGGACGCCTCGTAGCGGGTCGGCTGAGCCAGCATGTCGATGAACCGTTCCATCCAGTACTCTTTACCGAACGTTTCCGCGCCGAGCAGGACCAGAAGCGACACGGGTAGCAGGATGAGGCCGGCCAGGTAGCGCTTGAACTCCCGGGTCCGCCGCAACTCGGGCTCAAGCAGCAGGTCGAGCCCCCGGGCGGAAAGGACGCCAAGCCCCAGCACCGGGATGAACATGATCATCTTCGGCACCCTGAACCGGTTGATGCCGGGGAAAAAGTCGAAGAGGAGGTTATAGAAGGGGGTGTACTTCCCCATGGAGAAAAGGATCCCGACCACGACCGCCGCCAGCGCGAGCCAGGTGTAGCGATCCCTGCGGAAGATGAGCGGCAGCGGCAGGAGCAGCCAGGGGAGGAGCCCCATGTAGCTCGCCGTCTGGGTGAAGTGCATCCGTCCCCAGTAATAGGAGGCGATGTTTGTCGGATTCTCCCCACCCTCCTGCCGGGAAAGCCCGAAGAAACCAGGGATGACGAAGGCCACCGTTTCCTCAGGGGGGAGCGACCAGGACATAGCCTCCTCCCGGGCCAGCCCCCCCTTTGCCTTGGGAGCTGCACCGTCAGAGGCGACCGCGTTGGCGCCGCTGTTCACGCCGCGGTTGGTGTCCTTGGACCAGTTGGCAAGCGGCACCAGGGAGATGGCGACGGTTGTGAGGAAGAAGGCAAGCAGGGTCAGGTTGAGCCCTAGAAGGCGGGCAAACTCCTTCTTAGCGCCGGACTCCTCTCTTAGGATACCGATGGAGCGGGCCACGCCATAGACCCCGACGGCAAGACAGGTGTAGTAGGCGATCTGCCAGTGGGTGTGAAAAAACTGGAAGGCGAGAACCACTGCCGTAGTGAGGAAATAGAAAGCCCTGCGGGTCTTGAACCCTTTTTCCAGAAAATAAAAGACCCAAGGCGCAAAGGAGATCGTTGCGATCTTCATGACATGGCCGGCGTTGATGAGCGAGGCATTCTCAGTGGCGAGCGCAAAAATGAGCCCCCCCAGGAGAGAGGCGAGCCGTCCGGCGCCGATCAGCCTGCAGCAGCAGTAGGTGCCGGCAGCCCCGAAGAAGAGATGAAATACGATAAACCAGGCGACATTCGCCGGTGCAGGAAAGAGCCAAAATATGATGTTACGAAGCAAGAGGAACTGGCTCGAGGCGCTCCCTCCCTCCACGGTCAGGCCGCTGTTGATAAACATATTCCAGTCCGCAACCAGGCTGATCTTGAAAAGATCCCAGAACTTCATGGTGCTGAAACCTTTCACCCCCCAGTAGAATTCAGCGATGATGTCCGGTGCGCGAATAATCTGATGGGTGAAGAGGATCCTGGAAAAGCATAGCAGGAGGACTGCCAACAGCAGTGAGAGAAAAAGCAGGTCTTTCTTACGTTCCGTCATGAAAATAACTCCGTCAACTATATCTGTGAAAATCGTGCGATGTCTGTCAAAGTACCCGAGTCGGCCAATGCCATTTAGTTACCTGATTAGCGCTTATCTTCCTCTGTTCAGGTCCCTCCCCCTTCAAGGGGAGGTCAGGAGGGGGAGGGGGTGTTTTTGCACCGGAGCTAACCCCATCCCCACCCCGACCCTCCCCTTGAAGGGGAGGGAGCTTTTTTCACCCTCTCCCCAGTCCTCCCCCATCAAGGGAGGAGGGGGTGCTTGCATCCTGCGGCCAGCCTGCCATAAAAAGCCACCAGCCGCAAAGCCGCCTCTCCCCAGTTGAAGTTCTCCTGGAGATACCTGCGCCCCGCAGTTCCGATCGAGCGCTGCCGCTCCGGGGACCTCAGCAGTTCAACCACCCGCTGCGCCATCTCCTGCCAGTCGTCGGGATCACAGAGAATGCCGGAGGAGCCGTCCTCTATGTACTCCGCCAACTGCCCGACCCTGTCGGCCACGACCGCCCTCTCGGCCAGCAGGAGCTCGGTCAGCTTGGCCGGACACTTGGTCCGGTTCACCAGGGTGTCCGCGAAGGGGTAGATGGCGACGTCACCCGCCGCGAGGTAGTGAGGGATCTCACCCGGCTCCACCCATCCGGCCATGACCAGTGCGGCATCGAAGCCCGATTCGCTGGCAACCTTCCGGAGCGTCGCCTCCTCACCGTGGCGCCCCTTCCCCACCACCAAAAAGCGGACCTGCGGCAGTTGCCGGAATATCTCGGAAAAGAGATAGTGCAGCTTCTCCTGGCTGAACTCGAAGAAGCGGGTGTAAAGCAGCACCACAGGAGCGTCCGGCGCGATGCAGAGCCTTGCTCGTACAGCCCTTCCGTCGCCGGGAACCGGGGTCGCGACGCAATTGGGGAGATAAAGCAGCCTCTCACGGGGAAGCCCCATCTCGACAACCAGTCGCTCCAGCCCCCGGCTGGCGACGCTGACGCCCACTGCCCGTCGTGTGATCCACTGTTCCTGGAAACGGTAAAAGCGCTTCTCGGGTTCGGAATAGGCATGCAGTTCGTTCATGCCCCCCTCCCCTTCCCAGTCGTCTGTATCGAGGAAAAGCGGCGGGAGCCTGATCCCAGCACGCTGCAGCACGATCAGGAACATAACAGCAAGCCCACCGTACCCCTTTGGCTTGAACAGGTGGACCAGATCCGGCTTCTCCGAGAGTGCAGCGCAGAACATGCGCCAGGCGAGGAAAGGAACGGCAAGGATCTTATGTTTCGGCCCGAGGGCCACGTTGCGCAGCCTTACCCCCTGCACAAGCTCCGTTTTACCGGAGTCTTCGGGGTTCGTATAGGGAGGCGCCACGATCACCACCTCATGGCCTAGCGCCTGAAGTTCCACGGCGACAGGGGCCATTCGGGCGATCACGGTCCCCTTTGGCCGGATGCCAAAAGGCGCGAGGAAAACGATCTTCATCCTCTACTCCTCCAGGGACTCCAGCAAGTCATGAATTCCGGTCGCCGGATAGACGCGTGAGGTTCCATACCTCGGTTATAGCGGTATTTGAGAGCCTCAAAGATCACGAGATTCCCGAATAGGTTTCCCCGCAGAGGGTGCAATCTGCAAGTTAAACTTGCAGATTGCACCCATGGGGCAAAAACATCGTACCTTCGACAGATTGGCACGAGCATCATCAGAGGGCATAACAGGTCCAAGTCCTGAACTGATAGCGTTGTGATAGCTAAAAAAGCGATTTTTTGTTCACCCCAGAGCCTACGTCAGAAGTTAAAATAGATAAAACCGGCGTTGCTGTCCATATTAAAGAAGAGATCCCCTGCTGTTAGGCAATTATAGACCGGCCAGCGCAGAGAGGCCGGAGCACGGGGAAAGTCTCTACCAGCCACTGAGCGCTCCCTCACCTGATACACCAACCAGATGATCAGCATCGACGCCGCGACTATCGCAAGATCGGTGGTCCCGTGCGGGGCGAGCAGGGTACCCGTCGGTCAATCCTCCAACTCCGGCATCAGTTCGGTTGCCGGGAGTTACAACCGGTCAATCACCCTTCCTGGTCCGTGAACTATCCTTAAGGGAGCGAGCCAGCAGCACGGCGAAGTTGGTCTGGAATAAGATGAACGCAAGCCGGTTGTTCCGGCACTCCAGGAAGCGCCGCTTCAGACTGCGGTCCAGCAGATTCAGCATTGAGTCGCTGCATCTGGTAAAGGGTCCGACCAGCTTGCTGATGGCAGAAGCGGCAAAGGCCTCGGGGCAGAGGTCTCTCAACAGAAGGTAATTATGTACGGAATCGCACATCTTCTCATAGGCCGTGGTCTTACTCACCAGTCCCAGGTGCGAGGCGGTATTCTCGATGTGTAGAATCCGACATTTTCCCGCAAGCCGCACACCCCACTCTATGTCCTCATAACCGTAGCCTGTGAATCGCTCGTCAAACGGGGTGCTCTGGAAGATGCTCTTTCTGACCATGATGTTGGAGGTCAGGATAAAACGCCATGGCACCTTATTGCGCTCCGAAGCAGACTTAACCTCTTTACGGTTACCGAGATAGGTGTGGTAGTCGTACTCCGGTCCCATCATGACCCGGGTTTGATAACTTCTGCCGCCGCAGACCACGTCGAAATCATCCGCATTGACGCAGTCGAGATAGTTGCGCAGGAATCGCTCGCCGTCAGGGAGCACATCGCAGTCCAGAAAGAGGAGGAAATCCCCTCTGGCCTGCGCCGCGAGCAGATTCCGGACGACAGAGCGTCCGACGTTGCGTCCGAGGCGGGAGTACACAAATCCGTCACGTTTGTGCTGTGAGCAGAAGGCGTCGTTGCAGGCTGACACGCCCAAATCGCTCGAATTATCATCGATAACGATAACTTCCAGCTTCCCCCAAAGTTTAAAAGCGCCAGCCTCTTCGATGATGCTGAGTAGCAAGGCTCTCACGTCCCAGTTGTGCACGGGAACCAGCACCGTCAACCGCACTGATCCAGGCCCGCAGACGGGTTGTACGGTATCCAGAGCGCGCCTATCACAATCCGACGACATCATTCACCTCAGCGAAGAGACCAATTTGTTTATTTTTTTCACCAAAGCCTTGATCTTTCGGCTCCTGTACGCCGCACGCAGCAGCGCATACTCGGTAAACCGGCCGAGGTTGATCACTATCCTGGCAGGGGCATCCCTGTAAAGCTCCCCCTTAAATTTGCTGATGGCGTCATCGGCAGCCTCACCGCATCCGATGCTGACGAAGCGGATAG
Organism: Geobacter sp.; assembly: GCA_003499925.1. Classification (GTDB taxonomy): domain Bacteria; phylum Desulfobacterota; class Desulfuromonadia; order Geobacterales; family Geobacteraceae; genus Geomonas. The sequence continues at coordinate 33,764 of DNRQ01000096.1, read as the reverse complement.
CGGCTTTTATGTAGAATGAAGCCATGGTCTCGCCCGTTCCTTTCGGGAGGTCCTTTGCCGAAAAGATCACAAGCGCCTTCAGGTAGAGGGCGTTTTGCTCCGCCAGATGGCCGGGGATGGTCAGGGACCCCTGGTTCGGATGCACCCTCGACTTCACCAATACCTTCGCCTGATGTAGAAAGGGATATTTCTCCGCCAGCCTGAACCACATGTCGAAATCCTGTGTTGTTTTCAACTCCTCACTAAAGAAGCCAACCTCATCGAAACAGGAGCGCGGGATCATGACGGTGCAGCCGTTGATGGTGCCTTCCATTATTAGTGAGAAGTGGACACCACAGGACTGCGCCGATTCGGTACGCTTGGTGCCGAGCCGCTTTCCATCCCCATCGATGTATTCATAGTCGCCATAGATGACGGCATCCCCCCCTGCCTCTAAAAGAAGGCGCACCTGCTCCTCGGTCTTGGTAGGGTGGTAGAGGTCGTCGTGGCTCAGCCAGGAGAAGTAGTCGCCGGTCATCTCCCGGATGCCGAGGTTCAGCGCCGAGGCGACGCCGCCGTTTTGCTTGGGAAGGTAACGGATCTTTGCGCCATAGGAGAGCGCGATCGCCTCGGTCTTCCCGCCATCGCGTGAGCCGTCGTTGACAACCAGCACCTCAGTGTTCCGGTAGCTCTGCGCCAGGGCACTGTCGATCGCCTCGCGCAGGAAATCCGAGCCGTTGTAGACCGGGATCACTATGGAAACCTTGGGGTTCAACTCGTTCATCCTTTGGACCAGACCGTCCGGTTCACGTAGTCCGTGTAGCTCATGATGATGCGCAGCATCTTGCGCGAAACGTTGTCGGTGTCGTAGTCCGGCAGCAGGCGGAACGGCCTGGGCATCCCGGCGTAATGTGCTGCCGTCACCTCGATGGAGGCGATGACGCTCTCGGCCTTGAGCCCGCTCATGATAAGCGTCGATTCGTCCATCCCCTCCGGCCGCTCATGGGCCTGGCGGATGGTGATGGCGGGAAAACCGAGGATGGAGGACTCCTCGGTGATGGTGCCGCTGTCGGAAACCACGCAGAAGGCGTTTTGCTGCAGCTTGACGTAATCGAGAAAGCCCAGCGGCTTCAGGAAGCGGATGCGCGTGTCGAGGCCGGAGGTGTCCAGCGACTCCAGACGCTTGCGGGTCCTCGGGTGGGTGGAGACGATCACCGGGAAGTCGTAGCGCTCGGCCATGGCGTTCAGCGAGGCGAGCAGGTCGGCGAAGTTCTCCGGGCTGTCGACGTTCTCCTCGCGGTGGGCGCTCACCACGAAGTAGCGTGACGGCGCAAGCCCCAGCTCGGCGAGGACTTGGGACTCATCGATCTTCGGCCCGTAGTACTCCAGGACCTCCTTCATGGGAGAGCCGGTCTTGATCACCGTCTCCGGGCGGATCCCCTCGGCGAGCAGGTAGCGCCTGGCATGCTCCGAGAAGACCAGGTTGATGTCGCTGGTGTGGTCCACGATCTTGCGGTTGATCTCCTCGGGCACCCTCTGATCGAAGCAGCGGTTGCCCGCCTCCATGTGGAAGATCGGGATCTTGCGGCGCTTGGCCGAGATTACCGCCAGGCTGCTGTTGGTATCGCCCAGCAGCAGCACGGCGTCCGGCTGCTCCAGTTCCAGCACCCGGTCGAACTTGGTGATCACGTTGCCGATGGTCTGCGCAGGGCTCTCGCCGGCCGCGTCCAGGAAGTGGTCGGGGCGGCGCACCTCAAGCTGCTGGAAAAAGATCTCGTTCAGCTCGTAGTCGAAGTTCTGCCCGGTGTGGACCAGCACGTGCTTCAGGTGGCGGTCCAGCTCGGCTATGACGCGGCTCAGCTTCACGATCTCCGGCCTGGTGCCGACAATGGTAAGCACCTTAAGCATGGAGCTCCTCCTGGATGTAGTCGAGTTTCAGCAGGAGTTCCTGCACCTCCGCAACCGAGAGTCGCTGCGTGTTGTGCGAGGTGTAATCGTCGATATCGGCAATCTCCACCTGCCCTTCCACGAAGAACTTGTTGTAGTTCAGGTCCCGGGTGTCGGCGGGGATCCGGTAGTGCCCCCCCAGGTCGACGCTTCGGGCCATCTCCTCCCGGTTCACCAGGGACTCGTAGAGCTTCTCGCCGTGCCTGGTACCGATGATCTTGATCTCGTTGTCGGCCCGGAAGATCTGCTTGAGCGCCTGCGCCAGGTCGAGGATGGTCGAGGCCGGCGCCTTCTGGATGAATATGTCTCCCGAGACCGCGTGGGTAAAGGCGTAGAGCACGAGGTCCACCGAATCCTTGAGCGACATGAGGAATCGGGTCATGTTGGGGTCCGTGATGGTGATCGGCTTCCCCTCCTTGATCTGCTTGACGAAGAGCGGGATGACCGAGCCGCGCGAAGCCATGACATTGCCGTAGCGGGTCGCGCAGAAGACCGGATCCCCCGCCGAGCTTGCGCGCGATTTCGCCACCATCAGTTTTTCCATCATCGCTTTGGAGAGCCCCATGGCATTTATCGGATAGACCGCCTTGTCCGTACTGAGGACGATCACCTTTTTCACCTTGTTGGCCCAGGCCGCGTTGAGCACGTTTTCGGCACCCAGGATGTTGGTCCGCACCGCCTCCATCGGGTAGAACTCGCAGGAGGGGACCTGCTTCAGGGCGGCGGCGTGAAAGACGAGATCGACCCCTTTCATGGCGAAGTCGATGCTGTCGTAAAAGCGCACATCGCCGATATGGAACTTGAGCTTCGGGTGGTTCAGGCCGATCCGCATATCTTCCTGCTTCTTCTCGTCCCGGCTGAAGATGCGGATCTCGCCGATGTCGGTGTCGAGGAAGCGCTGCAGTACCGCGTTGCCGAACGAGCCTGTTCCCCCGGTTATCAGTAACGTCTTGTTCTTGAACATATCGATTTCTCCTTCCTGGAAGTAATCATCGACGACAGCCGCCTTACGGATGCTGCCGCGGCTCGTGCGATTCCCGATATTCCTGCCACATCGCATCGACCATCTCCTGCCACCCGGGAGCGCTGTATCCCGTGGCAGCCCTGAACCTGGAACCGTCCAGCGAGCGGTCGCAGCAGAACTCCGACTGCGGCTCAATTCCGATCCGCTTGCCGTAGCGTTCCGCCACCAGGTTGAGGAGGTCGTATTTGGTTATCGGGGCCGAGGCCACCTGGTAGAGCCCATGCAAATCAGCATTTGGGATGACGTAGTCGGCGATGATGCGCACCATTTCGGCGGTGGGAAATCCTGTGTAGATCGCCTTGGTGAACCCCTTCACCGTCCCCTGCTGGGCCAGGAACCAGTCGATCAGCCCGTACCCCCCTTTCAACTCGTGCCCGATGATCGAAGTGCGCAGGGTCACGCAGTGCGGCTCGGCAACCTCTCCCAGGAACTTGCTCCGGCCGTACAGGTCCTCGGCATCGGACTGGTCGCTCTCGGAGTAGTTCCCCTTGTCTCCCTTGAAGACGCAGTCGGTGCTGATGTGGATCAGGCGGGCGCCGGCCGCTTTGCAGGCCAGGGCGAGCCGGTGCGGGAAGAGCGCGTTGATCCCGATGGAGACCACCGGGTCCTTGGCGATCGGCAGCTGCTTGATGATCCCGATGCAGTTCACCACCACGTCGGGCCGGACCTCGCCCAGCACCCGCAGGATCGAATCGAAGTTGTCAGCGTCCACCCCGGAGTGAATCCTTTCCTGGAGCTGCGGCGCGAACCACGAGGCAAGACCCTCCCGGCTTCTGGCGGTACCGTGGACCTCGAGAGTGCCCCGTTGCGAAAGCCTATTCAGCAGGGTATGCCCGAGCATACCTGTGGCACCAAGGATCAAGATCTTGAGTCTCTTCATGATGGGGAAATTTTCTCCTTTAGCACGGCATGATACAGCTCCACTGCCTTTTTCTTCAAACTCGATTGATCAAGCTTCTGCTCGGCAAGCTGATAGTTGCGTTCTGCTGCGGAATTCACCAGCGCATCGTCCGACAGTGCCCTGCGGATCGCCTGTTCCACGAGGTCCGGGTCGTCCGGAGGGACCAGGATGCCGCTGACTTGGTCGTCGATCCACTCATCTGCGCATGCGGTCCACGACTGGATGGGAAAAGCCCCCATCGCCATCGCCTCCAGAAGCGAAGTGCTGATGCCGTCACTGATGCTCAGGCCGATCGAGATGCGTGCCTGGCCATGTCGCCGCAATATCTCCTCATGCGGCGAGTTGGGCGCAACGATCTCGGTTGCGATCCCTGTCGACCTCGAAAACAGTTCGGCGGCCAGCACCACTTCTGGAGCAGCGCCATAGATGGCTATCCGGTAGCCATCCAGCCGGTCGGCGCAACGCTCCAGCGCCCGGAGTCCGACCAGGGCACGGCCGGCCCAGTGCTGGTAACCCTTGAGCATGATCAGTCGTCTGGAAGAAACGGGACCAGGCTGCCGCAGGCGCGCCACCAGTCCCAGGTCGAATCCGCCGGTATTCGGGAATACGGGAAGGACAGTGCCGTTAAATCCATAGGCCTGCGCCAGGCAGACATCCCGGCGACATTCGCAGGAATAGTAGTCGCTTGCAGCCATCACTTCCCTGATCCGCGGCTCGTGCTCTGCCAGGCGCCCGAACAGGAAGATGTCGCTCCCCCAGTTAGTCACGACTAGGGTCGGGAACTCTCCCGCATATCGTTTTTTCGCCTCCAGCGCGAGATATCCGGCATGCTGTATTTCCAGGCAATGAATGACATCGGGCCGGAGCTTCCGTATTACCCTAAGCAGTCTGTTCACCTGGAAATCCCGATAGCCGTCCAGCTTGGAAAGGGCGGAGCTTACCCCTTTGGCAAGGAAATCGTTGAAAATGGAGAGACCGGATATTTTTACCGATCGTTTGCAACCGCGCTTTCCGTAGAGAGGAACATGCGCAGTCATGTCTGCCATTTGCGGGTGGATCAGCCCGACGTCCTTGCTGGGGAACAGGTGAATCTCCCACCCCTGATCCGCGATCTGCGAAATCCAGCGAGCGGTGTGAACGCTATCGGACAGTGCTATCAGTAATAGTTTCATGCAGAATGCTCATAATCGGCCAGGCGATCCAGTAGAATGTAAAACTTCGACCTCACCGCAGAAATTTCGAAATCAGTCCGTGCTTTTTCTCTGGCACGCAGCCCCAATTCGGCCTGAAGCCCCCCGCTTGAAACCAGTGCTTCTACTGCCGCAGACAATACCTTGGCGTCCGGCTGGTCGACGACCATGCCGCAGCGATTTTCCCGAAAGTACCAGCTGATGAACGAATCCGGCAGGGCATGAACCAGCACAGGACGGCCAACTGCCAGATACTCCCCGGTCTTCCCCGGCGCGGAGGTTCTGATCACCTCAGGAATCGGCGAGGAGAATGCCAGCGGCAGGAAAAGTATGTCCGCCTGGCGCAGAATGCGGTTCACCTCGCTCTGCGGAACGTGCGGATGGTGGACGACCCGGGGGCCGGCAACGCCGTGCTCCGCCAGCTCCCTTTCGGACTGCGCCGTAAACAAATGCAGCCTCAGCTCTTTCCTGCCGAGGGAGTTGAGCGCGGCAATGAGATTGACGAAGGCATCGTAATGGGCGTGGTAGATGGCGCCGGTGTAGACGATGTTGACGCCGTCTCCCAAAAGGCTTGCGCCTCGGTCCAACTGGTCCAAATCGGGAAGCGGGCAGGGATTGTGGATGACGACGCTGTCGATGTCGTGCCTCTCTCGGTACTCCTTCTGCAGATACTCGTTCGGCACGATCACCGCAGCGGCCCTGCGAAGCAGCAGCGGTTCCATGAGTTTCGCGATGCGGCGTCTGAATCCGAGCCACTGATAGGCGTAATCGTCGAAGATGTAGGGGACAAAAGCTATCCCGAGCCTCCGGCAGGCGATGAAGGTCGCGGGGAGATCGTAAAAGTCGCCGGTACAAGCGATCAAGCTCTGGCAGCCCTCGCGCCTGGCTATAGCCTCTATCTGCCGCGACCGCCTGAAAACCACCCATAGGGTATTGATGCAGATGAAAAGTGCCGAGAAAATCGGCCAGCCTACTGCCGGCAACTGCCGGACCTTTGGCAGATGAAAAAGGTCCGCGTCGAGCCGCTCAGACGCTGCGGACTCCTCATTCCCGGGCTTCCTGCCGCTGGAGATCAGGCAGTACCGTTCCCGAGCCAGCCCGCTCAACAGCCGGAAGAGCACCATCGATTGTCCGGACGGCGAAGGCGGCAGGATGTGGGATATAATTCCGATTTTTTTGTGCGCAGCAAGTGCCATAGTCTATTTTCTGAAAAGCCTGTTCCGAATGGTCCGCAGAGGCTTAGGTTTCACCTTAAGCGTTATCTTCAGGGATAGGAACAGGTTGAGCAAAACCGGCACCGACACCTCCCCCACAAAATCCAAGAGTTTACGTATTTTCGCCGACTCGGTGCCGACCGCTCGACTATGGTTTGTCCCGGCAACGTCCTTGATCGCCCACATCGCGCCATAGGGGGTTTCAAACGCCCTGCCGAAACAGTCCGCAGTATGAAACACCTTGCTGGCGTAAATCCTCCAGGAAGCATCGAAGTCCTCGGGAGACCACCCCGACTTATGCTCCTGCCACGCCCCGCCATCCAGCCCCCAGGCGTCCTTGCCGTCCAGGTCTTCCTGCGGTAAGAACCCCAGCGGGGTAAAGAGGACTACCTGTTTTCTGGCAAGTGCCTCGGTCCGTCTTAGAAGGTCTAGGGCCTCCGATTTCTCGAGATGCTCGATCACATCGACAAGAAAGACCGTATCGACCGACTTGGGTGGAAAAATCTTTACCGCTTCCGACCAGGGTGCATTCACAACGACGTAGCTTCGATCGTATTCCAGGGCCACCTTCTGCTGCAGGTGCTCCACGTACTGGCCGAAAGGCTCGCAGCAAATGTGTACGCGTGGCCTTACGTACTTTTGCGGCATTATGCCACAACCTATATCCAGGACGACATCCGGCTCTACCAGTGTCTCAATCGCCGCGGGAAACAACTTATCAGTGTCAAGCCAGGTAATGTTCATGTCGGTCGGCTCCTCTGCTACACCCGAAGCAAGGTTAACAAAAACCGTGCTCACCAAAATCTAGGATAGATCAATGCCCTGGTAATCATATTCGCGGACCTGCGCAGCGGCCGGTACAAATAGCAGGCGCCGTGGGCGGCAAGCCAGTAAGAGATGCAGGTTGCTATCGCAGCTCCCGTCCCGCCGTAGCGCGGGATCAGGAACAGATTCAAGACGATGTTGAGCACCGTACCGGAGACCGCCATCGAGAAGAGGCTCCAGGACCACCCCATCGCCAGAAGATACGAATTGCGCGCCACGCCGAGGTTGACGAACAGATCGCTCCAGATCAGGAAGACGAGCATCGGCGCCGCAGCGGCGTAGGCGTCTCCATAGAGCAGATGCACGACGAAACCGGCCAACAGTGAGGTCGGGATGGCGATGGCATACCCGACAAAGGCCAGCAGGTTGTAGAGCTTCTGCATCCTGCCGTGAAACTCCTCCTCACTCGACTCCTTCGCCTTGACGATGTTCGGGAAGACGGAGGTGACCAGGGCGGTCGGGATGAAAAACCAGATCTCCGCGATCTTCACTGCAGAGGCGTAAATGCCGACCTCATGAGCATCCGCCATCTGCCCGAGCATGACCTGGTCGATCCTGAGCGATATCATGTAGACGACCCCGGACAGCACCAGGGGCCAGCAGTCCTTGAGCAGCTCGCGCGCCAGGGCGAGACTGGTTCTCCAGCGCGCGACCACCTGGCCGTTGCCGTGGTAGACATAGACCAGGGCTACAGCACCTACCGCCGCCTCCACCGTGTTGGCAACGGCAAAGGCAAGGATAGGGGCTTTCATCAGCACCAGTGCCAGCCGAAGGCCAGAACTGACCAGAAAAGCGGCATTCTTGGCATAGACCACGTACTTCGAACGCACCTTCGACTGAAACCAGAGGTCGATGGTGTCTGCGGAACTGAAGATCAGCACCCACCCCATGACGGCCACCAGCATCTGGGACAGACCGTCCTCCGGACGCAGGATGTAGATGGTGGCGACGACGAGCAGATACGAGCAAAGCCCCGCGAAAAGTCGCAGGGAGAAGGTGGTTCCCAGGATCTCCTGTTCCCGATCCGGGAAACGCACCAGATCCCGGATGATGATACCTTCCAGCCCGAGTATGGCGAAGGAAGTAAAGATTCCGACCAGGGAAGCGGCGTAGCTCAGCATGCCGTAACGCGCCGGGCCGAGGTAGCGGGCGATCCAGATGCCGACCACCAGCCCCACCCCCATCCGGAGCAGCCTGTCGGCGAAGAGCCAACCGGTGTTGCCGACCACCTTCTGCAACTCCTGTCGCCCTTCCAGCCTCTTTTGGAGGAACACCGGCAGATGCTTAACCCACGCCTGATTCATTTTTCCCTTGGAGCCAAATACTGAATTTGCTGAGTCTTAATCAAAGAAATCCCCTTCTCGATGCGCTCTTGGGGCAACTTGCCGGGTCTGGCTGGTATTTCGGCCAGTCGCCCGCCCAAGTCAATCCTCAGCCGACAAATCCTTCATCGCCTTCTTTCACCCGATATATTCCATGATGCGCCTCGGTATCCGTCCGATGGGCGGCCAGATCGACGGCAACCGCGTCGATCTTCTTTGATAGTTTGGCATCGACATCGTCGATTTTCCGATTCAACGTCTCAATCATGAAGGCGGTATGATCATGCTTTGAATTGGATTCCTCACGGGCCTCACGTATCTCGCTCCGCAATGCGTCATGACCTTCCAGCACAAGATCGAATTTGCTGCTGATATCCTCAAGCAAAATTTCAAGGTGATCTTTTTCCATGCAAAGCCCCCTATACCCCGACACTTTATCAGGGGTTCTCACACCGCGTATGAACCACTCTCTCCGACACTCATAAGCACAACCTTGCCGGGTCACGCAAGAGCTTCGGACATTAGCCCATTAGCCGGCCCAGGTTCATCCTCAGCCGACAAATCCTTCATCGCCTTCTTTCACCCGATATATTCCATGATGTGCCTCGGTATCCGCCCGATGGGCGGCCAGATCGACGGCAACCGCGTCGATCTTCTTTGATAGTTTGGCATCGACATCGTCGATCTTCTTTGATAGTTTGGCATCGACATCGTCGATCTTCCGATTCAACGTCTCAATCATGAAGGCGGTATGATCATGCTTTGAATTGGATTCCTCGCGGGCCTCACGGATCTCGCTCCGCAACGCGTCATGACCTTCCAGCACAAGGTTGAATTTGCTGCTGATATCCTCAAGCAAAATTTCAAGGTGATCTTTTTCCATTCAAAGGCCTCCTATCCCCCGACACTTTATCAGGGGCTCTCACACCGCGTATGAACCACTCTCCCCGACACTCATAAGCACAACCTTGCCGGGTCACGCAAGAGCTTCGGACATTAGCCCATTAGCCGGCCCCAAGTCAATCCTCAGCGGGATTACGGCTATTTGAGCGGATCCATCGCTAAGGCGCCGCCCTCACCCTAACCCTCTCCCGGAGGGCGAGGGGACTCTTGAAATGCCTGGGCTGAAGATTATTACTAATCAGGTTCCATGATGACAAGGGTCCCGGCTGAACCTACTGCACTGGTCGACCAAGTTCTGTTTTTTCGATCAGCTCCACGTACATCGCAAGCCCCAACTCCATGCTGCGCCCCTGGACGGCGAACTCCGCGGTCACCGGGTTGTACGAGATGAAATTCTGTCCCACCAGTTCGCCAAGGTCGTCCCGCAGGGCTTTGACCTCGTAGATGCCGCTTTCAACCAGAGCCGTGACGTCGTCTTCCCTAAAACGTCCTTTCTCCTTCGCCACGCGGTTTATTGCGCGAAAAAGCTGCCGCTTATGTTTGTACAGACCGGCATAATGCACATACATGCTTCGCGCCTGGATCAGCTTACGGTCCAGCACCTTAGCAAACGCATCAGCCGGCACGCTCCCGTCCACAGCGAGCATCTGGATGTCACCCAGAAACCGGCTGATTTCCCAGCAGCTTCCGCCGAAGGTCTCCCAGATCGTCTCGATCTGCTCATCGGTCAGCGTGTATTTGGTGATCCTGCTCTTTTGCGCAAGGTTATTCAGCCACTGGTACACATCGGACTTTGTCAGGTACTCCACTTCAAGGAACTCGGAAGCCTTCTTCAGCTTGCTGTCATTGTAGATGCGCTCAATGAAATAACCGTCACTGGACGCTATGATGACGTGGCAGAGATGGGACTCCTTGGTCATGGCGACGAAGAAATTGAAAAGCTCCCTCAGAACCTCGCGCTGGCCGTTCATGTAAACCCCTTCCAGCGCCTGTAGTTCGTCTATCACTATGACGGGGCGAATCCCTTTGCCGTTGAGTTTGACAAGCTCCTTCTTCATGACCACAAACGGATCCAGCTCTTTCGCCTCCAACCCCTTCAAGGCTTCGACGGTCAGTTTAAATACTTTCAGGTCGTACTCGCGCTTCTCCCTTACATCTCCCTTCTCTTTTGAGTAGTCATGCTCGAAAAAAGCGCGAATGAAGTCCTGATATTGAGCAAGGAAGATTTCTCGCAGATTGAAGTGCTTTATGTCATATTCGGCACTGCTCAGATTTTCCTGCAAGAACCTGTAGATTAACGTCGTCTTCCCGCTGCTTTTCGGCCCGTAGATGAAGAGGATATTCTTCGGCTCCTCCGCTACCCAGCTTTGGAGAAATCGCATCTCCTGTTCTCGGTTGAGGAAAGGAGCAATATTGGTCGCTTCCATGCCTACCCCTCCTTGCCGGCTACAGTTGCCAGAGTCTCACTTCCGGCGGAGAGGCCTCCGCCGACAGTGCGGTAGATGCGGGCCGGGTCAACTCCCATGTGAAGCAGCTCAACGCACAATGCGTCGCCGCGCTTCAAGGAGGTGATGACGATCCTGTGGTTGCCGGACAAAAGCCCCAGGGCGGGCGACAGCACCGGCCTGTCGAAGAACCTGCGGCCGGCTGGATCGACATCCATGGCCAGTTCCAGCTCCATTCCCGTCTCCTTCAGCGAGAGATAGGCTATCTCGGCAACCTCGTCGATGCCGCAAAACGCGACCCCCTTGACCCCCTCGGCTGAAAGCGCATGGAAGAGCTTCAGGTAGTCCTGCCGGGCCACCGTGTAAAGTCCGGAGAAGTAGCTCAGGTGCTGGTAGGCGAGCCGGCTCTTCTCGGCAAACCCCTTTGGCGTGAGGAGATAGGCGTAGCGGTTCTTGGGGAAGTTGCTGACCCTGACGAAACCTTTGGAGACCAGATTTTTCAGATAGGAGTTTACGAGCCCCAGTGCTATGCCGAGCCGCTTGGCGAGTTCTCGCTGCGAGAGCTGCTCGTCCCCGGAGATCTCCGAGAGGAGCAGGAAGGAGCGGTAGGTATCGAGGATCTTTTCTTCGTCACCGTTCATGCGCTGAACAGTACAATAAAGAGAGTTATTTTTCAATAAAAAAACAGGCTTAGCCACGGAGACACGGAGTCACGGAGAGAATCTGAATCAAAGGCTTGAGACGAGGAAAGGCTCCAGGCGGAGAGTGGTTATTCAAAGCAAAGAGCAGTATGCTCTTAACTGTTGTTAAATCTACTCTAATATTTTGCGCACGTCTCGGAGGTAACTTCATGATCGAAGAAAAACTGACGGAACAGATCATCGGCTGTTCGATTGAGGTCCATAGGGAACTCGGGCCAGGCCTGCTAGAGAGCGTCTACGAATCCGCCCTCGGTATTGAACTCGAACTAAATGGGTTGCATTACCAGCAACAACTGCCACTCGCCGTCTCTTACAAGGGCAAAGCGATCGGTGAGTATCGTATCGATATGCTCATCGAAAATACTGTGATCGTAGAGCTCAAGAGCACTGAACGTCATGATCCTGTATTCGAGCAACTGCTGAGTTACATGAAACTGGGGGGATATAGGGTGGGTCTTCTTATCAATTTCAATTCAGCAATGTTGATTAAAGGTGTAAAAAGATTTGTCCTGTAGTTTCAAATCCAATCGAATTTGCCACGGAGACACGGAGACCACGGAGAAAGGCAGAAAGTAACGAAGGTTCAGACTTAAGCTTTCACCTTTTTGAAGTTTTTCTCCGTGTTCTCCGTGTCTCCGTGGCAGAAACGCCTTTAGCCTTGCCTCATCAGTTCCCGGTAGATGGCGGCGAGCTCCCTTCCCCTCGCCTTCCAGGAGTGCTCGCTTTCCGCCCGCGCCCGACCCGCGCGCCCCAGCTCCTCCCGCAACTCCCGGTCCCCCGCCAGCCTGCCGATGGCGCCGGCCAGCTCGGTCGCGTCGCCGAACTTCGCATAGAGCGCGGCGTCGCCCAGGATCTCCCGGTTCACCGGCGTTTCGAAAACGACGGTGGGGAGCCCGCAGGCGATGTAGTTGAAAAGCTTCCCGTTGGCCTCGGTGAGCGAGATCTTGGGCGAGACGGCGATGTCCCCCGCGCTCAGATAAAGCGGCGCTTCGGCATACGGAATCCGGCCGGTAAAGGTGACCATGCCGGAAATTCCCAGTGCCTGCGCCTTGTCACGGTAGCCTCCCTCGGGAAACCCCATGATCAGAAAATGCAGCTTCGCCCCCTGCCCCTTCAACAGTGCGGCCGCCTCCAGGAGCAGGTCCACTCCCTGGTAGCTGTTCAGAAGCCCCAGGTAGCTGACGATCGGGCGGTCGTTCGGCAGGCCGAGCCGCAGCCGGATGGCATCTTTGGGATGCGGGGCGAAGGTTTCGGTGTCGACCCCGTCCATGAGCGGGCGGACCCGCTCCCGGGCGACGCCGCTTCGAACCAGAAGATCCACGGTCGGCCCGGCGCTCGCTATGATGAAATCGGAGCTCAGGTTGATCCAGCGCTCCAGCTGCGCAAAGAAGCGCTGCAGCAGGGATCCCGGACGCACGAAGCCGTGGTCGGTGATCTCGGCGGTGAGGCTCCCCTGGCAGTCGAAGAGCAGCGGCACGCGGAGCAGCCTTTTCAAAATGGCGCCGATGAAGGCGCCCTCGTGGATGTGGGCATGGATCAGGTGGGGTTTGAAGCTGCGTGCGACCTTCAGCGCCTTGAACAGCAGCAGCAGGTCGAGGTACGGTTTGTGCCAGGAGGGGCCCGCCTCGAGCTTGCCGTACCAGGGGATGCTGGCGATCCGGTCTATCGGGAAATCGGGGAGATCGCGCCCGATGTGGTAGGTGACCAGGCGCAGCTGGACGCCGCAGGGGATCACGGCGCGCGCCTCCTCGAGGATGCGCACATGACAGCCCCGGTCGGCGAAAAAGGGGGTGGGGGCCAGCACCAGGACTCGGACGGGGGGCTCAGCCAAAATTGAGCTTTTCCTTGATGTTGTAGATCGGTTTGCCCTGCGCCTCGTAGTAGGTCCTGGCGCTCAGCTCGGCGAGAAGCCCCAGCACGATGAACTGCACCCCCATGAAGAGGAGAAACGCGGTGAGTATGAGCAGCGGGTTGCGGTTCATGCTCATCTGCTCGAAGAGTTTCATGTAGACGGTGGCGGCGCCGCTCAGCATCCCGGCGCAAAGGGTGTAGATCCCCCACCGGCCGAAGAGCTGGATCGGCTTGGTGGAATAGCTGAGCAGGAACTTCACCGTCATCAGGTCGAGGATGACCTTCATGGTGCGGGAGATGCCGTACTTGCTCTGGCCGTGCAGCCGCTCGTGGTGTCTGACCGGCATCTCGGTCACCCTGGCCCCCACCTGCGAGGCGAGCGCCGGCACGAAGCGGTGCATCTCCCCGTAGAGGTTCACGTCCTCTAGCACCTCGCGGCGGTACGCCTTCAGGGTGCAGCCGTAATCGTGCAGGTGCACTCCGGTGAGCCGCGAGATGCAGGAGTTGGCCAGGATCGAGGGGAGCCGCCGGTTGATGAAGGTATCCTTCCTCTCCTTGCGCCAGCCGGAGACCACGTCGTAGCCGTCGTCGATGCGGGCCAAAAGGAGCGGTATGTCCAGCGGATCGTTCTGCAGGTCGCCGTCCATCGGCACCACCACCCGTCCCGAGGCGAGATCGAAACCGGCGGCCATGGCGGCGGTCTGGCCGAAGTTGCGGCGGAAACGGACCACCTTCACCCGCGCATCCTTGGCAGCCAGAAGCTTCAGTGCCGGATAGGAGTTGTCGGAGGAGCCGTCATCGACGAGGATCAGCTCGTAGTCGAGCTTAGCCGCCGTAAGCGCATCGGTTACGCGCCCGTGCAGGATCGGGATGTTCTCTTCCTCGTTGTATATCGGTACCACTACGCTCAGGTCCACACCATGTCTCCGTACTACAGATCAAGATCAATCAAGATCAAGATTGAGATTAAGATTGAGTATCCCGCAACAAGAGCCCCCCTCCCTTGATGGGAGGGGCAGGGGGGCACTGCCGTTGAGGTTACCTGATGGGCGCTAGTCTTCCGCTGTTCAGTCCCTCCCCCTTCAAGGGGGAGGGACTGAGGGGGATGGGTATTTTTTGCCCCGGAGCTCCCCATCCCCACCCCAACCCTCCCCTTGAAGGGGAGGGGGTTTTTCAGCGGAAGATTGACGCTAATCAGGTTTTGGTTTAGCCCCAAGAACTTGCTTTTCCTTGCGTTCTTAGCGCCTCATCGCGTTCTTCGCGTAACAGGCTTTGGTCATCTGCATTGAGACTGAAGCTCAGCGCTAATCGGTTTAAGTCAAGGTCAGGGCGAAGCAGGTTCAGTCTTGCTTTGCAGTTCTCCCTCTCCGATCGCCTCTCCGAATCGCTTCACGCATCTCACCTCGACCCCCTCTGCGCGGCGCGGAGCGCTCCGGTAGCGCGGCCTCACCAGCCCGGCAATGACACCGGCGCCGTAAACCAGATGCAGCGTCGGGTAAACGAGCAAAAGCCTCGGCAAAAGGGCCGGCTCCCTGCCGGAAAGGGCGCCGGCAAAGGAGGCGAAGGCGATGGCTGCGAGATAACCGGCCATCGGCAAGGCGAAAAGCCCCCGAGCGAAGAACGGGAGCAAAAGGGCGTAGATGAGCAGGAAGGACGGGGCCAGGGAGACCGGCTTCAGCTTGCCGGAGAGCAGGGTCTGCTCGCCGCGCCCGCGGCCGTAGCCGAACATCTGCTTGACGTAGGCTCGGTAGCTGCGGCGCTGGCTGCGATGGACGGCAAGCTCGGGGTCGTGCACCAGCTGGAACCCCTCGTGCAGCAGACGGTCCATCAGCTCGTTTTCCTCGTTGGGATAGAGCCTCGCGTCGAGCCCTTCGTGCGACAGGAAGATCTCGCGCCGAAAGCTCAGGTTGCAGAGGATGAGCTCGCTGTCGCAGCAGCGCCTGGCGCTCCCCACCTTCCTGTAGCGGTTGCGCACCCCGCCGCCGCCGACGGCGGAGGCGAAGGCCACGCCGATGGCCCGCTGCAGCGCAGAGTCGCTTTTCGGGGTCAGGGAAGGGCCGCCGACGGCGGCAACCTTCGGGTCCCGATAGTGGCGGGCGGCGGCCTCCAGAAAACCGGGGAGGACCTGTGAATCGTCGTCCAGAAAGTAAAGGAGCTCCCCCTGCGCCTCTCGTGCCGCGAGGTTCCTCTGGGCGCTCGGCGCGCAGCCGTAGGCCACCAGCACCTCGAAGCGGTCCAGGGGGTAGCTGGCCCGCGCCAGGCCGGAAAGGGCGGGGACCTCGCCCCCCGGCTTGACCGGGATGATCACGGAGACCCGGGGGAGCGTCACCGGGGGAGCGGGAAGGCCGGGCTGCCGGCGGGAGCTGTCGGGAGAGGGAAGAAGCGGAAGTTGCTACTGCTCAACGGCTTTCACCCGGTCGTACCGAAAGGTCCTGTGACAGCCGACGGAACAGCCGCCGCCGTTATCGGTGGCCTGGAACCGGATCGGGATGTCCCAGGTGCCGAATCCCTTCGCCTTAGGGTAGATCAGCCGGTCCTGGGAGGAGGCGTGCGGATCGTGGCACATCTTGCAGGAGCGTCCCTTCCCCGCCTTGTTCACGTGCACCGCATGCAGGTTGCGGTCGCCGTTTCTGAATTTGGTCGCCTGCTCGGTCTTAACCGCTGCGGCAAGGTCGGGGTCGTGGCAGGCAAAGCAAAGCGGAAAGGCGTCGGTTGCGAAAGGGCGGTACAGCTCGGTCGGGTATTCGGCCCGCAGGAGCTTGCGATAGGCGGAGCCGTGCGGCGCATGGCACAGGACGCACTCTCCGGTGCCGACCGGCTTGTGCGTCGACTTCCCCATGCCGAGCTTCGGGTCGTGGCACAGGTAGCAAAACTGCGCCCCCGGCTTTTTCAGCAGCGATTTCCCCTCCGACTGGTGCGCGTCGTGGCAGGAGAGGCACTCGCCGTTTTCTACCGGGGCGTGCTTGTGGATGCCGGTGTAACGCTCCTTGGGATGGCAGCCGTAGCAGAGGGCCGGCGTCGGCGCCTTGAGGAGCGACTTGTGCTCGGAGCTGTGATGCAGGTGGCAGGCGGTGCACTTCCCCTCCGCTACCGGCTTGTGCAGGAACGGCTTCTGCACCACGCCCGGGTGGCAGACGGCGCAAAGCTTCTCCTTGGGCGCTATGAAACCCATGCTCTCCTTGCCCAGCGGATGGTTGTCCGAGAGCTGCTGGTGGCATCTCAGGCATTCCCCGGCGGCAACCGGCTTGTGCGCCACCGCCCCGGAGGCGAGCCCCCTGTGGCAGGCGCTGCACTTGAACGGCTCGGCCAGGGCAAAGGCCGGCAGGAGCAAGATGCCGAGCATGATGAGGGCTACTGCCGGATATGTCCAGAGTGGATGTCGCATGGCTTCAATGGCCCTTTTGGCGGAAAAACTAGCCGCCGTAGCTGTGCAGACCGGAGAGTAGCAGGTTGACACCGAGGTAGCAGAAAATAGTGGCGGCAAAGCCTACGATCGACAGGATCGCCGCCCTGCGCCCCACCCAGCCGCGCGTGATGCGGGCATGCAGGAAGGCGGCGTAGACGAACCAGACGATGAGCGACCAGGTTTCCTTGGGGTCCCAGCTCCAGTAGGTGCCCCAGGCGTAGTTGGCCCAGATGGCGCCGGTGACGATCCCCAGCGTCAACAGGGGAAAGCCGACCATGATTGCCTTGTAGTTCAGGTCGTCCAGCATCCTCATGGACGGGAACATCGAGAGCAACCCGCCGGCAGGGGAGTTGCCGCCGTTTTGCTCCAGCTTCTCGCGCAGAAGGTACATGATCGAGATGCCGCAGGCTACGGCGAAGGCGGCGTATCCCAGGAAGCAGGTGATGACGTGGTACACGAGCCAGTTACTCTGCAGCGCGGGAACCAGAGGCTGGATGCCGGCGTCGAGACTCAGCTGGGCCCAGGCCATCCCGAACAGGGCGAAGGGGATCACGAAGAAGCCGATGGCCCGGTACTTGTACTTGAAGTCGATGACCAGGAAGATCAGAACTATGGTCCAAGCGAAGAAGACCACCGATTCGTACAGGTTGGAGAGCGGCGCGTGACCATGCCCCTGGTCGTACGATTCCTTCCAGCGCAGCCCGATGGCCACGGTCTGCACCACGAAGCCGAAGAGGGCGGCGTAAGTCCCGGCAAGTCCTACCGCCTTGTTGCGCGAGGCTAGCATTGCGAAAAATATGCAGGTGGACACCATGTAGGCGATCATGGTGACGTTGAACAGGTTGGAACTGGACATCGATTAACCCTCCGGTCGGTCAGTTTGCGCGAAGATAGGGGGAGGCGCCCCCTAGGGACTGGTAGCTATACCTTGTTGAGCTTCTGCACCAGTTCGTCGAAGCTCATCTCGAAGCCCGCCGGGTTCTTGCTGGCGGAGCCGCCGACGGTGACTCCGTCATTGGAAATGCGGGCCCAAATCCTCTTGTGCGACATGAAGAAGGCCATGCAGATGCCGATCACCATCAGCAGGCAGCCGAGCCAGACCACCAGCACTCCCGGGTCCTTGGCTACCTGCAGCCCGGTGAAGTACTTCTGGTCCATGCCGTCGAAGCTGATGATGAGGTCATCGCCGTGCTGGGCGTTGAAGGAGTCGTACTTCTCGGAGAGGATCACGAACGGCTGCGGCTTGCCCCCCGCCGGAGTGAACTCGACCTGGGCGCCGGGGCCGTCGAACTCCTTCATGAAGGGGCGCACGTCCTGGGTCGCCTCCATGACGGAGAGGAAGGCGCCGCCGGGAAGTGCCACCCTTTCGCCCTGGCGCGCCTCAAGCTTGGTCGGGGCCCCGGTCTTGCGGTCGCGCACCGTGATGCGGTACTTCGCACCCTCGTCGGTGGGGCCGTAGCTCGACTGGTAGAAGGTGATCCCCTTGTAGGTGAGCGGGTCGTTGACGATGACCGGGACGTCCTTGTACCCCGGGACCGGCTGGCCCTTCTCGAGGACGGTGAGGAGGCTCTTGAACTCCTTGGGCGCCCCGGTGTCGTAGAAGGAGACCGAGAACTTCTCGCAGCGCACCTCGTAGCCCAGATCGACCACGTTGCCGCCGCGCGCAGCCACCTGCGTGATGGACCCCCCCTCGGGGATGTTCACGTAGCCCTTGTATCCGAAAAAGGAACCGATCAGCGCCCCGATGAAGATGATGATGATGGAGAGGTGCACCACGTACACCCCGAGCCGGCACCAGGGATTCTTCTGGGCGAACAGGTGATATTCCCCGTCCCGCTCGGTGAGCACCGGGTTGGCGAACTCGGCCCTGAGCAGGGCGGTCAGCTTATCCTTGAGCTCCGGCTTGGCGCCGCGCAGCTTCAACTCCTTGACGTTGGTGAGGCTCTTCTGGAAGGTCTCGTCCATGACCAGGACCGGCTCGGAGACGATCTTCCAGACCCGGGGGAGCCTCTTGATCGAGCAGCAGATCAGGTTCAGCGTCAAAAGGTAGAGAAGCAGTATGAACCACCAGGAGTGGTACATGTCGAAGAAGCCCAGGGCGCTGTAAAGGCGGATCTTCGTCTCGCTCAGGGTAGCGAGGTATTCACGCTGCGGCCCCTGCTGGATCACGGTACCGATGATCGAGGTGAGGGCTAGTCCGATCAGCAGAAAAATTGTCAGTCTCAAGGAGCAGAAGAAATCCCACAGCTGTTGTGCAAGTCCGCGTTTATTCGTTGTCAAGGCAGTCTCCCAGAAAGGTGATTTGCAACCTGGTACAGAATCAAGCTTGCCATTATAGACAAAATGACAATAAGCGCAAAATAAAATTTACTAATGACATTGCAATCCGAAAAAAAAGGGGTAACAAGAATTTCCTGTCACCCCATTTCACTGCAAATCACCCCTTTTCGGGGAGAATTACTTCTTGTGGCACTCGCCGCACTTGGTGGGGCCTGCCTTCTTGTCGGCGTGGCAACCCTTGCAGAGGGCGTGAGCCTTGTCCTTGCCGAGGGCGATCTTGCCGGGTGCGCCCTCGCCGTGACAGAGCTTGCACTCAACTGCGGCGGCATGCCCCTTGTGGTTGAAGGTCACGTTGCCGTTCTTCGCAGGGTAGACGACGGTGTCCGCGGCCATTGCGGAAACTGCAAGGGCGAGAGTCAATGCTACTGCAGCGACGACTTTTTTCATGAGTATTCCCTCCATATAGTGAAAAAATAGTAAGCGGAAAGTATACAACCCGGGCCGCTTTGTCAAGAGAAATCACCGGATAACGGGGCTATCGGGAGCGCCTTGCCTCCTGGAGCGCGGCGTCCTTTTGCTCCACCTCCAGGGCCATCTGGGCGCGGTGTTCGGCGAATCTGCCGCGCAGTTCGGGGTCGGCGAGCGCGAGTATCTGCACCGCGAAGAGCCCTGCGTTTTTCGCTCCCGCCTTGCCGATCGCCATGGTGCCGACCGGGATGCCGCCGGGCATCTGCACCATGGAATAGAGCGCGTCCACGCCGTTGAGCGCGCCTCCAGCCATGGGGACGCCGATCACCGGGAGCAGGGTTTCGGCGGCCACCACCCCTGCCAGATGGGCGGCCACGCCGGCTGCCGCGATGATGATCTGCACGCCGCGTCCGGCCGCCTCGCCGGCGAGCTTGGCCGTCTTGGCCGGTGAGCGGTGGGCGGAGGAGACGTGCATCTCGAAGGGGACGCCGAAATGGTCAAGAATCTTGGCGGTCTCCTCCATGGTCGACACGTCGGAGTCGCTCCCCATAAGGATCAATACGGTCGGATCGGACATATTGTTAAAACTCCTAAAGTTGCAATGTTTGAATCAGGTAAGCTGCCCATGCCACCGTAACACCCTCCCCCAGCCCCCACTGCCATTAAGTTAAGGGAAATAGGAGGTTCCACCCGGGAGGCGCTTATAATCCCCTCTCCCCTGGTGGGAGAGGGCTAGGGAGAGGGGGGCTTTCATCGAGATTGGTACTACAGTAACCCGGCTTACCTGTTGATCGCCTTGGCCCCGATGTCCTTGCGGAAATGCATGCCGGGCCAGGAGATGAGCGCGACGCCGCGGTAGGCCCGCTCGATCGCCTCCTGCACGGTCTCCCCCAGAGCGGTCACGCCAAGGACGCGGCCGCCGTTGGTCAGCACCCCCCCCTCGGCACTGCGGGTCCCGGCATGGAACACCACCAGCTCCTCCACCTTTCCCGCCTCGTCGAGCCCCGAGATGAGATCCCCCTTGGGGTAGTCGCCCGGATACCCCTGAGCCGCCAGCACCACGCAGACCGCGGCCTTGTCATGCCACTCGATCTCGATCCCGGAGAGATCCCCCGACGCGACAGCAACGAGGATCGGGACGATGTCCGATTTCATGCGCATCAAAAGCGGCTGGCACTCCGGGTCGCCGAAGCGCGCGTTGAACTCGAGGGTCTTGACGCTGTCGCCGTCTATCATGAGCCCGGCGTAGAGCACGCCGCGGTAGGGACGCCCTTCGGCGGCCATGCCGTCGACGGTGCGCCGCATCACCTCTGCCATCGCCTTCTCGTGAATGGCGGGGGTTACCACAGGCGCGGGCGAGTAGGCCCCCATGCCGCCGGTGTTGGGGCCGCGGTCACCGTCGAAGACCGCCTTGTGGTCCTGGGCGCTCGCCAGCGGGATGATGCGCTCGCCGTCGGTGAAGGCCAGGAAGGATGCCTCCTCCCCCCTCAGGAACTCCTCCACGACCACCCGGGAGCCTGCCGCACCGAAGGCGTTTCCGGAAAGCATGTCGGTTACCGCGGCGACCGCCTCCTCGCGGGTTTGCGCGATGATGACCCCCTTGCCCGCGGCAAGGCCGTCCGCCTTGATGACGATGGGGATCCCCGTGTCGTCGATGAAGGAGATCGCCGGCTCGACCTCGGTGAAGACCCCGTAGGCCGCCGTCGGCACCTGGTACTTCTGCATCAGGTCCTTGGAGAACGCCTTGCTCGCCTCGATCAGCGCCGCGTTCTTTCTGGCTCCGAACACCTTCAGGCCGTGCTCCTCGAAGAGGTCGACCAGGCCCAGCGAAAGCGGGAGTTCGGGACCGACCACGGTAAGCTCTACCGCCTCGTTCCTGGCGAAGGCAAGCAGCCCCTGGAGGTCGTCCACCGCGATATCGACGTTTTGGGCGAGCTGCTCCGTCCCGGGATTTCCCGGAGCGCAGAAGACCCGGTCGACCATCGGGGACTGGGCGATCTTCCAGACCAGCGCGTGCTCCCTGCCGCCTCCGCCTATAACCAAAACCTTCATAATTAACTCCTGTGAAAGGTGAAAGGTGAATGGTGAAAGGTCGAAAACCACGGCGGGTTTCTTCACCTTTCACCTTTCACCCTTCACGTTTTTAATGCCTGAAATGCCGCATCGCGGTGAAGACCATGGCGATGCCGTGCTCGTCGGCGGCCGCGATCACCTCCGCGTCCCGCATGCTGCCCCCCGGCTGGATCACGGCGGTGATCCCCACGGAGGCCGCGTTGTCCAGCCCGTCCCTGAACGGGAAGAAGGCGTCGGACGCCATCACGGCTCCGGCCACCGGTATGCCCGCCTGCTCCGCCTTGATGGCGGCGATGCGCGCGGAATTGACCCGGCTCATCTGCCCGGCGCCCACTCCGACCGTCGCGTTGCCGCGGCCGTACACGATGGCGTTGGACTTGACGAACTTCGCCACGCGCCAGGTGAACAGGAGGTCTTCCATCTCGGCGTCGGTCGGCGCCCTCTTGGTCACCACCTTCAGTTCGTTGAAGAGCTGCAGGTCCGCATCCTGGACCAGCAGCCCACCGTTCACCCTCTTGAAGTCGTACCTGAAGGCGGACTCCTCGTTCCAGAAGCCGCACTCCAGCAAGCGGACGTTCTTCTTCGCCGAAATCACCTCGCTCGCCGCCTCGGTCACCTTGGGTGCGATGATCACCTCGACAAACTGCCGATCCACGATGGCGCGCGCGGTGGTCTCGTCGAGCTCGCGATTGAAGGCGATGATGCCGCCGAAGGCCGACTCCGGATCCGTCTTGTAGGCGGCGTCGTAGGCCTCGTAGATGTTGGCGCCCACGGCGACGCCGCAGGGGTTGGCGTGCTTGACGATGACGCAGGCCGCACCCTCGGTGAACTGCTTCACGCACTCAAGCGCCGCGTCGGTATCGCCTATGTTGTTGTAGGAGAGCTCCTTCCCCTGGTGCTGGCGTGCCGTTGCGATCGAGGCCTCCCTGGAGCCGCGCTCCACGTAGAAGGCGCCGGACTGGTGCGGGTTCTCGCCGTAGCGCATCCCCTGGGCCAGCTTGTACTGCAGCGTCAGGGTATCGGGGAACGGGGCGACGGCCTCGCCGGTGCGGGCGCCCAGCCAGTTGGAGATGGCGCCGTCGTAGGCTGCCGTGTGCTGGTAGACCTTGACGGCGAGGCGGAAATTGGTCTCGCGGGAGACGCTCCCCTCGCTGTTATTCATCTCGTCCAGCACGAGCTGGTAGTCGGCGTGGTCCACGATCACCGTCACGTCGCGGTTGTTCTTGGCGGCGGAGCGGAGCATGGTCGGGCCGCCGATATCGATGTTCTCGATGGCGTCCTCCATGCTGCAATCCTCCTTGGCGACCGTCGCCTCGAACGGGTACAGGTTCACCACCACCATGTCGATCGGCTCGATGCCGTGCTCCTGCATCTTGGCCAGGTGCGCCGGGTTTTCCCGCATGCCGAGGATGCCGCCGTGCACCTTGGGGTGCAGCGTCTTCACCCGTCCGTCCAGCATCTCCGGAAAGCCGGTGAACTCGGAGACGTCCTTTACGGCAACCCCTGCGTCGCGCAAGAGTTTTGCCGTCCCGCCGGTGGAGAGGATCTCCACACCATACCCGGCAAGTGCCCGGGAAAACTCCACCACCCCGGCCTTCTCCGATACGCTGATCAGCGCGCGCCCAATTTTTGCCATTTGAATTACTCCTTTCGGTTATCGTTTTTGATTGCTGATGAATACATATGACGCTTTAAAAAGCATAAATCACAGAGGACACGCCGCCTCCGCCAAAGGCTACGGCGGCCGAAGGTGGATCAAAGAGGAAACAAAGGAAAGAATTCAAGCAACTTCGATTCACACGGGTCGGTACGACCCTGTAGGGGCGAGTAACCCTTCGCCCGCCTTTAATGGAATCAGGGATGGTGTCAATCTCCAGCTATCGAGCCCGAACCGAATTTCCCCCCCTTTGACAAAGGGGGGCCAGGGGGGATTTGCAGTTGCCAATGGTCCACGAAGAATAGCCGCTACCTACCTAGCTGAAATCCCCCTAAATCCCCCTTTGCAAAGGGGGACTTTTTACCTGGGAAAATCGAGATTGGCCAGGAAGAGCTTCTCGAAGAGCGGCGTGCCGGAGAGCGGGATCACCCGCACCTTTTGCGCCAGCCCCTCCAGCCGCTCGCGCCCGTCGCTCTCGATCAGCAGACGCTCCACGCCGGCGAGGGCCCCCTCCCGGATAAATCCGGTGATTCTTACCATTTTTTCGCTGAAAATTCCAACCTTTTTTAGCACCGCGGGCGCCAGGACCGCACCGAAGGAGCCGGTCAGCACCACCCGGGAAAGCGCTTCTAATGAGAGCCCCGCCTTGGCGAGCAGGATCTCCATCCCCCCCCTCAAGGCCCCCTTTGCCAGCTGCAGCGCCCGGATATCCTCCTGGTCCAGGTAGACGAGCCCCGAGGCGTCCCGGTGCAGCACGAAAGCGGGAATGCCGTTCACCTCCTGCAGCCGGTTCGCCAGGTTGGACCCTATCTCGCTGGAGGGACGCAGCCGTCCGGTCGGCTCGATCACACCGCTGGAAAGAAGGGCCGCCACCGCCTCCAGAACGCCCGAGCCGCAGATGCCCCGCGCCGGGGCGCCGGCAATGGTGCCGAGCCTGACCCGGTCCTCCTCGATGGCGACCTGGCTGATGGCACCGGGAAGCGCGGCCATGCCGCAGCGCAGGTTTCCCCCCTCGAAGGCGGGGCCCGCGGCGGCGGAGGTGGCCAGGAAGCGCTCGCCGTCGAAGAGGGCGATCTCGGCGTTGGTCCCCATGTCCAGATAGAGGGTGGCCGGGCGGGCGGTTTGCCTCACGCCGAAGAGAAAGGCGAGCAGGTCGCCCCCCACGAAGCCGCCGGGAAGCGGCAGCAGGTAGGCGGGAAGCTCCCGGCGCCAGCCGAGCTCTAGGGTGGTGACCTCCTTGCCTGAGCTGAAGAGGGGGCGAAAGGGGGGATAGGCGAGCGAGGCGACCGGGAGGCCGAGTGCGATGTGCTCCATGGCCGGGTTCCCCGCTACCGCGATGCCGGCAAGCTCGCCGGGAGCCGCACCCGCCCTGGCAAGAAGTTCCTCCGCCATGCGCTCCATCTCCAGCGCAAGGGATCCCTTCATGGCGGCCAGGACCTCCGGGTCGGCGGCGGCGCCAAGGCGCGCCAGCACGTCGGCGCCCCAGGGGCGCTGCGGGTTGAGCCCCCCCGTCACGGCGAGGCGCTCCCCGGTGGCGGGGTCGACCAGCGAGGCCGCGATGGTGGTGGTGCCGAGGTCGAAGGCGGCTGAGAGCCTTCTAGACGAAGACAATGGGGGTTCCTCCCTTGGGCTCGACCCCGCCGATGCAGAGCGCGAAGGCGCCGGCGGCCTCCGAGCGCGACAGGAACTCGCCGGCGTCCGCCGGGGCCAGGGCGATCAGGAGCCCCCCCGAGGTCTGCGGATCGAAGAGCGGCAGCAGGATGTCGCCGCCGATCCCGGAGACCAGCGCTGCGTAGTGCTCGCGGTTTCGGTAGCATCCGGCGGGAACCAGGCCGTCGTCCACCAGAGCCGCCACGCCTGCCATGACCGGGACCCGGGAAAGTTCGATCCTGAAGCTCACTCCGGCGCCGAGCGCCATCTCGCAGGCGTGCCCGATGAAACCGAAGCCGGTCACGTCCGTGGCGGCCGTTGCCGCGCAGGCGACCATCAGCTGCGCCGCGGCAGAGTTCAATTGGGTCATCCAGCGGATTGCTTCTGCTTCCAGTGCGGGGGCTACCATCTCCGCCTTGATCGCGGTCGAGACGATGCCGGTGCCAAGCGGCTTGGTGAGGACCAGGAGGTCACCGGGGCGCGCCGTGCAGTTCCTGACGATGCGGGCGGGATCGATCAGGCCGGTCACGGCGAGGCCGAACTTCAGTTCGTCGTCCTCGACCGTGTGTCCGCCGACCAGGCAGGCGCCGGCCTCCCTGAGCGCGTCCGCCCCGCCGGCGAGGATCGCCGCGAGGACCGAGGTCGGCAGGGAGCAGGCCGGGAAGAAGGCGAGGTTCATGGCCGTCACCGGCCGCCCTCCCATGGCGTAGACGTCGGACAGGGCGTTGGCCGCGGCGATGCGTCCGAAGGTGAACGGGTCGTCCACCAGCGGGGTGATGATATCGGTGGTCTCCACCAGGGCGAGGCTCTCCCCAATGCGGTAGATCCCCGCATCCTCGGCTCCCTCCACACCCACGATTAGGTTGGGGTCATCCGAGCGAATTATGTCGCGAATGGCTTCCTCCAGGCCCGCCGGGCCCAGCTTGGCGGCTCAACCCGCCGCCTTAACCAAGGAAGTCAGCCTAATCTTGTTCTCGGTCATAAACCCTCAAATCCTTTTTTTAACAGTCAAAAGCTTCAACGCGGAGGCGCGGAGGCGCAACGGCGCAGAGTGAAAGACAACTTCAGGGAAGCCCGCCTCCTTGTTTCTTTGCGGTTAGCCCCGCTTTTCCTTGTTTTTCTTTGCGTCTCCGCGTCTCTGCGTCTCTGCGTTGAAGATTGAAGATTTCTGTCTCGTTTTTGTCTCGTTCCCAAGCTCCAGCTTGGGAACGAGAAGCCCTAGCCCCTAGCCCCTGCTTCTATCACCCGATATAAACCCGGCGCACGCGCCGGGTGCTGATGCCGCAGAAGATCTCGTAGGGGATGGTCCCGGCCTTCTCGGCGAGTTCCTCTGCGCTTATGCAGTCTCCCATGGGATCGGGACCGAGCAGCGTCACTTCGTCTCCCACTGCCACCCCGTCGATCCCGGTCACGTCCAGCATGATCCAGTCCATGCAGACGGTCCCGGCGACCCGCGCCCTCCTGCCGCGAATCAGCGCCTCGCCACGGTTGGTGAGGCTTCGGGAATAGCCGTCGGCGTAACCCACCGGCACGCTCGCGATGAGCGACCTCTTCTCCGCTATGTAGCGCCTGCCGTAACTTATGCTGGTGCCGGGATCCACCCACTTGAGCATCGCCACCCTGCTCTTCAGGCGCATCACCGGCTTTGACGCCACCATCCCGGCGAAATCCCTGGAGGGGAGCCCTCCGTACAGGATGATGCCGGGACGCACCAGGTTGCAAAAGGGGAGATCCATGGCAAGTAACCCCGCGCTGTTTGCCACGTGCACGTAGCGCGGCGAGAAGCCAAGCCGCCTCGCCTCCTGCACCACGCTTGAGAGCCGCTCCGCCTGCAGTTTGCTGTAGGCGCGCCCCTCCTGGTCCAGCTCGTCGGCGCAGGCCAAGTGGGAGAAGATCCCCTCCAGCTCCAGATTCTTGAACTCCCTGAGCTCGGCAAGGAACTCCGGCGCCTCGTGATACGGGACGCCGAGGCGCCCCATCCCGGTATCCACCTCCAGATGAACCTTCGCCTTGCGGTAGCATTTTATCTCGAGGGTGGCCTGATCGAGCGCCCGGGCCTGCTCCAGGGAAAAGAGTGCGGTGGAGATGTTCAATCCGATGCAGCGTTTCTCCTCGCCGGGGTAGAGCCCGCCCAGGATCAGCACCGGACGATAGATGCCGCTCATCCGCAGCTGCACCCCTTCCGCGAGAAAGGCGACGGCAAAGGCATCGACACCGAGCTTGTCCAGCTCCTCCGAGACGTACTGAAAGCCGTGGCCGTAGGCATCCGCCTTCACCACGGCGAGTATGCCGCACCCCTTGGGAACCGTCTGCTTCACCAGGGAAAAGTTGTGCCGCAAGGCGGCCAGGTCGATCTCCACAACCGTGGGGCGGCTATCCATATAGGTCCCGTACCTGCGCGTAACATAGAATTAGGCTGGGAAGCCCCGCCTGAACCGACACGGGGACAATCTCAGCCATCCGAATTTTCTACCACTTCTGCCCTCGGCTGTAAAGGCAAAAACCTGAAAACAGTTGACTTTGCAAGAGGATTCCTTTAAGTTACGCCGAAGCTATTGAGCCAGCTGGGGGAGTTCGCAAGAACTGAGACAGGCAAGCCTGAGACCCTTTGAACCTGATCCGGGTAAAACCGGCGTAGGGAAGCGGCGCGAACTCCGACCTGTGTATACTTTCTGGAGCCGTGACCTTGCCGTCGCGGCTTTTTTCGTAAGCCGGAGGCAAAACGATTAGCCACGGAGACACGGAGCGCACGGAGAAAATCAACTACCAGTGAAGCGGCTAGTCAGAAAGACAACAGATCCCGGCGCCAAGACAGATAAGCAACAACAAAATCATATGCGAAATCCCAGACCGTTTCTGGATTGTTTTTCCCGTTGACCGTTTTTTCTCCGTGTCCTCCGTGTCTCCGTGGCTAACCCGAATTTGAAGTTCCATTTATAGGAATCCGACCTTGTTAAAGCTTGTGGTTGACCATAGCGGGAAAGTGCGGCGCATCGGCGGTCTCTACCTGATCACGGACCAGGGGGAGCGCCTCGTGGAGCGCGTGCGCGAGGCCTTCACCGGCGGGGTGAACGTGCTGCAGTACCGGGACAAGGTGCGCGGGCGGCAGGAACGCCTGGAGCTCGGCCGCGAGCTGAAGCGCCTCTGCGCCGAGTTCCAGGTGAAGTTCATCATGAACGACGACCTCGACCTCGCCATCGCCCTCGACGCGGACGGCCTGCACCTGGGCCAGGAGGACGGAGACCCGGTCGCCGCCCGCGCGGCCCTGGGACCCAGAAAGATCATAGGGGTTTCGACGCACTCCCTGGAGGAGGCGCTCGCCGCGCAGACGGCGGGGGCCGACTATGTCGGTTTCGGCGCCATCTACCCCACCGGCAGCAAGGAGGTGGGCGAGACGCGGGGACCTGAGGGGCTTGCGCTGCTCAAGGGTAAACTGAAGATCCCGATCGTGGCGATCGGCGGCATATCCCGGGATAACGCCGGCGCGGCGATCGATGCCGGAGCCGACGCCTGCGCGGTGATCTCCTCGGTGCTTTCGGCTAGGTCCCCCGGGCTCGCCGCGGCGGAACTCTCGCTTTTATTCAACAGGTGCGGCGTAGCGCCGCGCGGAGCGGTGCTGACCGTTGCCGGCAGCGACTCGGGAGGGGGCGCCGGGATCCAGGGCGACCTGAAGACCATCACGGTGCTGGGAAGCTACGGCGCATCGGCGATCTCGGCCCTCACCGCGCAAAACACCAGGGGTGTCTCCTCGATCCATCCGGTCCCCCCCGCCTTTCTCGCCGAGCAGATCGACGCCGTCCTCTCCGACCTCCCGATCGACGTGGTGAAGATCGGGATGCTCTTCTCGCCGGAGAACGCCTCGATCCTCTCCGACAAGCTCACAGCCTACGGCATGAGGATCGTGGTGCTCGACCCGGTGATGAGCGCCAAGGGGGGGGTGGCGCTCCTCGAGGATGAGGCGCTCTCGGTACTCAAGAAAAGGCTGGTCCCGCTCAGCTACCTGCTCACCCCGAACATACCCGAGGCGGAGCGGCTCACCGGCCTCACCATAACCGACGCAGCCGGCATGGAGCTCGCCGCCCGCGCCCTGCACCTGATGGGGGCGCGCAACGTGCTGGTCAAGGGTGGCCACCTGACCGACGGGGTGGTGACCGACATCCTCTACGACGGCACCGGCTTCACCCGCTTCACCGCGCCGCGCGTGCTGTCCCGCAACACCCACGGCACCGGCTGCACCCTCGCCTCCGCCATAGCGACCTTTCTGGCCCAGGGGGAGCCGCTGCCGGGCGCGGTCCTCAGGGCGAAACTGTTCATCACCCGTGCCATCAAGTTCGCCCAGCCCCTGGGAAAGGGGCACGGGCCGGTCAATCATTTCCTGGCAGCAAAAGACCAGGCCGAACCCTAGCCCGGCATTTCAATCATAGGAGTAGCCATGACTCAGCTCGAATATGCCCGCAAGGGGATCGTAACGGAGAAGATGCAAGCTGCCGCCCTCTCGGAGGGGGTCGCGCCCGAGTTCATCCGCGCCGGGATCGCCGCAGGCAACATCATCATCTGCCACAACAACAAGCACGCCAACGGCAAGCCGCTGGCAGTAGGGAAGGGACTCAGGACCAAGGTGAACGCCAATATAGGGAGTTCCGCCGACGACCTCGACATCCAGAAGGAGCTGGAGAAGGCGCGCGTAGCCGTTGCTGCCGGCGCCGACGCCATCATGGACCTCTCCACCGGCGGCCCCGTTGACGAGATACGCCGCGCCATCATCGCCGAGACCTCCGCGGCAATCGGAACCGTCCCGCTCTACCAGGCGGCCCTGGACGCGGTCAGGAACCAGAAGAAGGCGATCGTCGAGATGACGGTCGAGGACATCTTCAAAGGGGTGCTGAAGCACGCCGAGGACGGGGTCGACTTCATCACGGTGCACTGCGGCGTGACCCGGGCCTCCGTGGAGCGGATGAGGCGCGAGGGGCGCATCATGGACGTGGTCTCGCGCGGCGGCGCCTTCACCATCGAGTGGATGGCGCACAACAACATGGAGAACCCGCTCTTCGAACATTTCGACCGCCTGCTGGAGATCACCAAGGCGTACGACATGACCCTGTCGCTTGGCGACGGCTTCCGCCCCGGCTGCCTGGCCGACGCCACCGACCGCGCCCAGATCCACGAGCTGATCCTCCTGGGGGAGCTGACCCAGAGGGCGCAGGCCCAAGGGGTACAGGTGATGATCGAGGGACCGGGCCACATGCCGCTGAACCAGATCGAGGCCAACGTCCTGCTGCAGAAGAGGCTTTGCCACGGCGCCCCCTTCTACGTGCTGGGCCCCCTGGTGACCGACATCGCACCCGGCTACGACCACATCACCTCGGCGATCGGAGGGACCATCGCGGCCGCGGCCGGGGCCGACTTCCTCTGCTACGTCACCCCCTCCGAGCACCTGCGTCTCCCGAGCGTCGAGGACGTGAGGGAAGGAGTGATGGCCTGCCGGATAGCGGCGCACGCGGCCGACATCGTGAAGGGAGTCAAGGGAGCCATCGAGAAGGACAACGAGATGGCGCGCTGCCGCAAGAAGCTCGACTGGGAGGGGCAGTTCGCCCTCGCCATCGACCCGGAGAAGGCGAGGCGCCTGCGCGCCGAGTCCGGGGTCGCCGACCACGGCGCCTGCACCATGTGCGGCGAGTTCTGCGCCTACAAGGTGATGGACGACGCGACCGAGCGGGAGAGGGCCAACGCCTCGGCCTGATGGAGATGGATCCGGTCACTGTCGGGTAGCTCTCGGCAGGGAGTTCCGGTTGCTCCGCTAGAAAAAGAAAAGCCGCCGGCCCTGAAAAGGGGTGGGCGGCTTTTTTGATATCCGGGCCCGCCATTTCATACATCTATCAATTTCGGCGCAGCTTGAGGGCCGACAGGATCAGGTAGGCGATGATGGAGACGAACTGGATCTCGTCCTCCTTGAAGTGGCGTACCGAGGTCATTTGCAGGTTGATGACGCCGTAGACCTCGGTCTCGTCGGTGATGGGAAAGGAGAGCATGGCGTTGTACTTTTCCTCGTTCAGCTCCGGGAAAACCTTGAAGCGCGGATCGCGCCACGCGCTGGAGAGGTTCAGGGGGCGCATCTGCCGGGCCACGGCACCGGTGATCCCCTCGCCGATCTTGAGGCGGATCTTGCCGACATGCTCCTGGTCGAAGCCCCGGGTCGCCTTGAGTACCAGCTCCTCACCTTCCCGCAGATAGATATTGCAGACATCTGCGTTAAGCTGGGCGGCTAGCTTGGCGGCGATCGAGCAGAGCAAGTCGGGAAGCTCCGCATCCGATGAAACCAGCAGGCTGATCTCTTCGAGGGTGATGATTTCCCGGTGTTCCCTGCCGGCGCGTCGCATGAACAGTACCTGCTTCCCTTTTTCCATCTCCCCATGGGGGATGAAGCGGGCCTCGCGGTAAAACGGGTTGGCCGTCTGGTTGGTGTCCGGCATGGCGCGGAAATCGGAAAAGCCGCAGGTACAGCTCATTCTTACCCTGCAGGTTTCGATCCGCTCGCTGGTCATGACTCTTCCGCACTTGCGGCAATGGGACGTCATCTGCATCGAGGCCTCCTTGGGAAGTGCTCGGTTGTGCAGGTAAACCAGAGGTGACGCAAAAGTCCGCTGGCAGCGAATTCCGGCAAGGAGGATTAGGAGGGCAAACCGGGGAGAGAAATGGCTCCCCCCATGAGGGCAGTTCCATTTGCAACCGCAGTTTTAAATCCGGTATCATGGATCAACATTAATTACAAGCAATATCTACCGGATGAAAAAACTTGGCGGCAAACCATCAAGCCAGGCCCGGGGTCGCCGGCGCCCTGCCGGCCACCTTGCGCAACTCCTCCAGCAGGTTCTCTTCGACCTCGATCTCGCCGCAGGCCAGGCGCTGAGCCGCCAAAAGAGAGCCCCGTTCTCCCGGCAGGTTGATCTCCGCCACGCCGGGGAGCTTCCTGGTTCCCTTCACCTTCCGGCAGATTTCACCGACGCTTTGTATGAATGCGTCCCGGTCGCCGAGGATTCCGGGGTCGATGGCGAAGAGCAGATGGCCCCAGTTTCCTTTGCTGTCGCCCAGGCCGCAGAAGGCCGCACCCACCAGGGGACCGGCCAGGATCTCGCCGATCAGGCCGAGTCCGGAGCCCTTGTGGCTTCTGTCAAAGGAGCGGATGGCGCCCTTGATGGCCTCGTGTGCGCTGGTGGTGGGCCTCCCCTCGACGTTGAACGCCACGTCATCGGGGATTGCCCGCCCTGCCGTCTCCGCCTCCACCAGCCCGTAGAACGAGATCGCCGCAGTGGACATATCGAGGACGACCGGGTCCGGCTGGGACGGTATGCCGACCGCCAACGGATTGGTCCCGAAGACCGGCTCGCAGGAGCCGTGCATGGCGACCCGTTCCGGGGACCTGCCGAACAGGAAACCGATCAGCCCCTGTTTTGCCAGTTCCGACGCGAAATAGCCGATGGCGCCCGAGGAGGTGCTCGTGTTGAAGGTACCGGCAATGCCGAAGCCGCTCTTTTTGGCCTTGTCCGCAACCATCTCCATGGCCTTGCGCACCACCACCATGGCGTGCTTCCGGTTGCCGTTGATTCTTGCCGAGATCTGGGTCTCCATCTCGACGGCAATTTCTCCGGCCCCCGGATCCGCGGGAATACCCTTGCCGATCAGCTTCACCACCCCCTGATTGTTGCCCCGCAGTTGGGCGTAAAGGAGCACGTCGCTGATAACCCGAACCTCCTCATCGGTGTAGCCGTAGCTCCGCACCGCCCGGAGCGTCAAATCTTCCAGTTCACTGATGGATATCTTCATGCGTTCCCTCCGAGCCGTCACCTGATGCTTGTCTTGATATCTCCCGATCAGTACCGATCAGGTTATATCTTGAGTCATATGGATGACATGTTGCCGATATTGACCGAGCCGCCACCTATGGTCGCGTGACTTCAACCCCCGTTTTGTCTCCCCCGATATGAAGTCCACAATGGCAGCATTTCCGAAGGAACGAGAGAGTTGAGTTGCCCATATGAAAAGTCTTGCCGCATCTTGGGCACCTTGAACACGCCATCAGCGTTACTGCAATACAAAGCAAGACGAGCCAGATCGAAAACAGGATGCCTATCGTCTTGTAGGATTGCGTGAATTGCAGTGTTGCTACTGATCCCGGGATGTAGACAAGGACCAGTACCCATAAATACCATCTGCGTCTGCGAATCATGGCAAGCATTGCTCCATGGGTTGTCCGATTATCGGAATGTTCTGGTTCCACAGCGATCTCCATGTTCCTTTTTCGGTTTTCTACCTGACTTCGCAGCCATCCCCGGGCTTATCAGCATTAGCGCTTGACAATGCAGCACTGCCGGCAGTACGATCCTTTTCACTTATCGATCTTCCACTTCAGGTTGACGTTGTTGTTTGCGCATAGAGGTGCGTGGCAATGCTGTTTTCCAAGCGTGTGAAAGAGAAACGACACGGGTTGCTGCTGGATCAGCCCTTGGACGACCCTTCCTGTTGTCGAGGCTGCGACGCGCTTTGCTGCCGCGCGTTCCCAAGCGTCGCTCTAACCTGGGCCGAATACCAGCAGCTCGCGACCCTCGGCGCCAACCGTCTCCATTTCTCCCTTCATGGCCCTCACAAACTGATCATCGAAAACGGCTGCGAATTCCTGCATCAGGGGAGGTGCGGCATTTACGAGCATCGTCCCGACATCTGCCGTCGTTTCATCTGCCAAACAAAGCGCACCTAGGACCGGAGTTGACCCCGCTGCAGCAGGATCCGTTGGCCAGGCTGTATATCAGGCTTAGCAGGCAATCCGTTTTCAACTCTCATCGTGTGTACTTCTCGTTACGTCTTCCCGCAGTTCATGATCGGAACTATCTACCAAACAAAGGTACTGGTCAAAAATGGGACCTTCCCCCTTTA